>CAMTOT010000132.1 GCA_947074165.1 uncultured Bacteroidales bacterium | reverse complement strand
AATATTCAATTTCTTGCCAGATTTTCATCATTTAGCAAAGAATATTTAATTCTCTTAATACCTGTCTGATCTTCTCAAAGGTTGTTATTCTTGTAGGAACAAGAGGAAGACGAAGCTGATTGTCTATATATCCCATCACATGAAGTATGCTTTTTACGCCAGCCGGATTACCATCCACAAATAAAAGTTCAAATAGCTCCGTAAATCTATGATGTATAGTAAGCGCGTTATTGTAATCACCAGCAAGAGCAAGTCTCACCATTCTGCTAAATTCACGCGGGAATGCATTGCCAATAACAGAGATAACACCAACAGCCCCCAAAGTTATAAGAGGGAATGTTATACCGTCATCACCAGAAATAACATCAAAATCACGAGGCTTATTCTTAATAATATCATCCATCTGAGTAATATTGCCAGAGGCCTCTTTTATAGCAACAACATTTTTAAATTCCTTTGCTATACGTAAAGTTGTTTCAGCCGTCATATTTACACCAGTTCTCCCAGGTACATTATATAGGACTATAGGCAGCTTACTAGCTCTCGCTATAGCCTTGTAATGCTGGTAAATACCTTCTTGTGAAGGCTTATTATAATAAGGTACAACAGAAAGAATCGCATCAATTCCTTCAAAAGATTCTGTTTCAAGGCGCTTTACTATCTCTGCAGTATTATTTCCACCAAGACCCAAGACAATAGGAATACGTCTGTTTACCTTTTCTATGACTAGATTTTGAATTTTAGCTTTCTCTTCGGCAGAAAGTGTCGGTGTTTCTGCAGTAGTACCAAGCACAACAAGATAATCAGTTCCGTTCTTAACCTGAAAATCGATAAGCTTGCCCAGAGCGATATAATCAACAGAACCATCAGCTTTGAATGGCGTAATAAGAGCCACCCCCATACCTTTTAGATTAATTTGTGCCATATAGAATAATAAAGTTATTTCAGTTATTTCTTTTTTCTAACAATAGATATTATTTAGCTTTAATTTTGGAACCAAAATAATCTAAATAATATCAAATAAACGCATAAGTGAAAAAATGCTTGACAAAAATAATAAAATATATGTTATTCATTTATCATTTTTAAAAAATCATCCTCATTTATTACAGGAATATTAAGTTTAGAAGCCTTTTCCAACTTTGCAGGACCCATATTATCACCTGCGAGAATATAATTTGTCTTTGCTGAAATAGAACCTGTATTCTTTCCTCCGTTTAGTTCAATCATATCTTTATATTCATCCCTTGTGTGAAGCGAGAAGACACCACTAATAACAAAGTTTAAGCCTTTAAGCTTCTCTGTACGCGATGCAATTTTATCTGCAGCAATCTCAAATTGAAGTCCTGCCCCACGCAGCTTCTCTACTATTGCGATATTTCTCTCATCCGAAAAATACTCAATAATACTCTGAGCAATCCTTGTACCCACATCCTCGATGCCCATTAATTCATCATAAGATGCCTTCATTATATTATTTATATTATGAAGTGACATTACAATTTTCTTAGCAATAGTCTCACCGACAAATCGTATGCCCAATGCAAAGAATACTCTTTCAAACGGAACATCTTTAGCGTCATCAAGCGCCTTTAGTATATTATCAGCAAGTTTTTCAGTGAAATAACCTTTTACATTATTTTCTTTGCCTTTTTTCGGCTTAGGTGTGGCAAATAATCCTCCAAAGCCAGAATCGTCCTGCTCGACCATCTCTTTAGTCTCAATATCTTCGACTACATTAAGCGACTGATCGGCATCTGCTGCAGATTTCAGTCGCGGACAAGACATAATCTGTTTTTTAGTAAGGTAAAATAGATCGGAAATATCATTTATCAGACCATTTGAGAAAAAAGCGTCGATAGTTTCAGGCCCGAGTCCGTCGATATTCATAGCTCTGCGAAACACAAAATGCTCTATCCTACCCTTTATTTGAGGCGCGCATCCATACTTATTCGGACAGAAGTAAGCAGCCTCTCCCTCTATACGTTCCAAAGGAGTATTACAAACCGGACAATTTTTAATAAAAATCACCTTTTCGCCATTCGGATCTCTTTTGTATTTATTTACACCAACTATCTTAGGTATAATCTCTCCGCCTTTTTCTACATAACAAGAATCTCCTATATGCAAATCAAGAGCATTAATAGCATCCTCATTATATAAAGAAGCACGGCGCACAATTGTACCCGATAATTGTACCGGATCAAGATTTGCAACAGGAGTCACTATACCCGTACGGCCTACCTGATACGTAACCTCACGAAGGATTGATTCTGCACGTTCTGCCTGAAACTTATAAGCAATAGCCCAACGAGGCGATTTTGCCGTAAATCCAAGTTCTTGTTGCTGGCGTATTGAATCCACTTTAATCACAATCCCATCGGTGGCAACCGGCAGATTCTTTCTCTCTTCATCCCAATAAGATATAAAATCAAAGACTTCATCTACAGTTTTACACAAGCGCGTATGCTCACCAACATGGAATCCCCATGAAGAAGCGACTCTAAGATTTTCAAAATGACTATCGCCAGGCAACTTCCCGCCAAGCATATAATATAGTATAGCCTCCAGTTTACGAGAAGCAACAATTTTAGAGTTTTGTAATTTTAAAGTGCCGGATGCAGCATTACGAGGATTTGCAAATAAAGGTTCCTCCTGAGCTTCACGTTCTGCGTTAAGGCGATCAAACTCCCTCCATGGAAGAAGAATCTCCCCACGCATTTCAAACTCTTTCGGATAATCACCTTTTAGTAACAGAGGTACGCTTTTTATAGTTCTCACATTTGATGTCACATCATCCCCCTTCTCTCCATCACCACGTGTCAGTGCCCTCGTCAGTTTTCCATTCTCATATGTAAGAGAAATAGAAGTACCGTCATATTTGAGTTCAGCGCAAAGATACACCTCCTCATTAAGCGTATTACGACATTTTGTCACAAAATCAATAACCTCTTCTTTGGTATATGTATTGCTCAATGAGAGCATCGGATATTTATGTGCAACTTGTATAAAAGCCTTATTAATATCACTACCCACACGCATAGACGGCGAACTGATGTCATAAAACTCAGGATACTGAATTTCTAAATCCTGTAGTTCCCTCATCATCATATCATAATCATAATCAGATATTTCAGGTGTGCTGTTTTTATAATAAAGGTCGTTATGTCTGTGCAATTCTCTGCGAAGATACTCTATACGCTCTTTTACGTTCATAAATTTGGTGTTATGTAGATAGTCTAATCAGATGTAAAATTAACAAAAACGCTCCTTATTTAGTTGAGAATTTTTACTTTTGTAAAAATAAAATTTTTATGCGCATAGATATTATAACTGTACTGCCTGAATTATTAGACGGGCCTGTAAATCACTCCATACTTAAAAGAGCTCAAAATAAAGGACTTGTTGAAATACACATACATAACCTAAGAGACTATTCTACAAATAAACATAATCGTGTTGACGACTATCCTTTCGGTGGTCAGGCCGGAATGGTGCTTCAGGTTGAACCAATCGATCTTTGTATCTCTAAACTTAAGTCGGAAAGAGACTACGACGAGGTGATATTTACTTCTCCCGATGGTGAGACATTCAACCAGCCAATGGCCAACAAACTATCTATGGCCGGCAATCTTATTATACTTTGCGGACATTATAAAGGAATCGACTACCGTGTGCGCGAACATCTTATTACAAAAGAGATCTCTATTGGCGACTATGTGCTTACCGGAGGTGAAATGGCTGCAGCTATCATATCTGACGCTATCGTAAGACTTATACCAGGTGCCATTGGTGATGAACAAAGTGCTTTGTCTGACTCATTCCAGGATAACCTGCTTGCCCCACCCGTATATACTCGCCCCGCTGACTATAAAGGATGGACGGTACCAGAGATCCTGCTTTCCGGTCATGAAAGAAAGATTCGTGAATGGGAGCATGACCAGGCTGTAGAGCGAACTAAAGCTCTCAGACCAGACCTTCTTGACTAAAAATATTAATAATATAAAGACCTGTTTTTAACTGACAGGTCTTTTTTATTTATTAACTAATAATAACCAAACATTCGACAATATAGTTTGTTTAATAGGAAAACCGATAATAACAAGTAGTTATGCTATTAGACATTTATAAAGGAGAAGACCTTGCTGTTTATAAAATAGACGAACCCGGGGGTACTGATATTTTAATCAACAAATATATAGTAACCACAAAACTTACCAGAGAAATATGTAATGATTCGCGTATATGCGGTATCGAGTTTTCAGGTTCTCTTCAAACCGTGAGTACAAGAATACTAAAAGTACTGCCATTCTTCTCTCCGCTCACATTTTTAGAGAATGATGCTGTAGTTCTTAATGTCGTAAGAGCCGGGCTATGTTTCGGCATAAGAGAGGCCCTTGCCGAAGCCTATTCATGGAATCAGCACTCAAGCCTTTTTATATGCCCTAAGCATCTTGAAACCGACGAACATCTTCACGTTATTGAAAAAGCACATAAAACGTTTGATTTACCAAATGTAGCATCACTGTTTATCGGAGATATAATCGCTACGGGCGAAAGCCTTCACAAATCCCTCGACAGCATAATTAATGAAGCAAAAGAAAACAACTGTCAGATAAAGAATATTGTACTTATCACCTATGGCAGCATTAATGCTGAGCAGATTTTGCTTGAGACTGCAAAATTATGCGCTAATTTATTTGACAACTTCGAAGGCGTAGAGATCTTCTATCTCGAAGGCCGATTTGAGATATCAGAGAATGAACTTTGCAGCAAATCAGATAAAGAGAATTGTATAGAAAAAGAACTTGTAAGAAAAGCGGCTCTTCTCGCTCCGGAGTTTTTACAGTCACAATACGAAATGCCTTATTATCCGATAGAAAGATATATTGTTTATGATGCAGGCGATAGAGCTTACGATCCTAAGCAGTATATAAATGACATGATACAATATTGGCAAAACACTAAGCAGCTCGCTTCTGATGGCATAAGTTATGAGCAGCTTATAAAGGAGCGTTTCCCTGATATAATCCCTGATAAATTTGGTAAACAAAACCTGCTTTCACTTTGTGAGCAGCATATAATAAAACTCAGACGTTTGCTTGAGCCAAAAGTAGAAAGCTAAGATCAGCTTATATTATAAAAAGAAAGATGGTTATCCCGCATAAATCAGGATAACCATCTTTCTTTTTATAATATAAGTATAAATCATTACACTCTTAATCCACCAATAATCTCTTTTACATCTTTACATCCCTGTCGGTCAAGATACTCATTTATTCCATCAATAACCTTCACTGTAACTGCAGGATCAATAAAATTGGCAGTTCCGATTTGAAGCGCAGTAGCCCCGCAAAGTAAGAACTCTATCGCATCAGTAGCATTCATAATACCTCCAAGTCCCACTACCGGAATATTTACAGCATTGTACACCTGCCAAACCATACGAAGAGCAATTGGCTTAACAGCTGCTCCTGACATGCCTCCTGTGATAGTCGATAATATAGGCGTACGCTTCTCTGCATTAACAGCCATACCAAGAAGTGTATTTATAAGCGATACAGAATCAGCACCCGATTCCTCAGCAGCACGTGCTATCTCTGTTATATCAGTTACGTTGGGTGACAACTTTACTATAAGTGTTTTAGGATAAACTTTTCTTACAGCTTTTACAACTTCTGCAGCACTCTTAGGTGATGTACCAAAAGCCATGCCCCCTTGCTTAACATTAGGACATGAGATATTAAGTTCAATAGCAGGAATATGTTTTAGAGCTGCGCACTTCTCAGCCGTGGCTACATAATCCTCAATAGTTGATCCGGATACATTTACTATCGCATTAGAATCAATATCTATTAGTTCAGGATAAATATTCTCAATAAAATAATCAACACCCTTATTTTGCAGTCCTACAGCGTTAAGCATCCCCATAGGAGTTTCAGCCATACGTGGATAAGGATTTCCTTCGCGATGATGAATCGTAGTCCCTTTTACTATAAATCCGCCAAGACGATTCAGGTCAATAAAATCGGCAAACTCAATGCCGTACCCGAATGTACCCGAAGCTGTCATTACCGGGTTCTTTAATTTAAGATCTCCAATCTCTACGTTTAAAGCTGCCATAATAATTTGTTTATATTAAATACAGGACCCTCTTTACAAACACAAATATGTCCTTCAGTTGTTTTCTCTACGCAACACAAACACACTCCAATACCACATGCCATAGTATTTTCAAGAGATACCTCACATTCCACTCCGTTTCTTGAAGCCCATGACGCTACCGCGACCATCATTGGTTTTGGTCCGCAGCAATATGAGTTGTCAAACTGTTTAGAGGTAAGAATTGAGTGATTAGTTACGAATCCTTTTTCTCCTTTGCTCGCATCTTCTGTCGTGATATGAAGATTTCCATATTTTGCGAACTCATCAAGTTGCATCAAATCTTTTTCAGATCTTGCTCCAAGCAGGAAGTCTACCTCAATACCCATTTTTTGCATCTCAGCTCCAAGATAAAGCATAGGTGCAGTGCCAACTCCGCCACCAACAAGAAGTACTTTCTTTGCTGTATCTGTCGGTATGGTAAATCCATTGCCAAGCGGCAAAACAAGATTGAGATTATCTCCCGCATTAAGTTCTCCCATTTTTCTTGTACCATCGCCAATAAGCTGCACAAGCAGCCATAGCTCATTGTTCTGTCGATCTACAAAGTTTATAGAAATAGGACGTCTGAGAAACGTGTTTGGTGAGTTTTCTACCAGTACCTCTACAAACTGTCCCGGTACCATTTCCGGCAGGGGTTGCGAGTCATGAGTAGTAAGTTTAATCAATGCATAATTTGATTGAATTCTCTGATTCTCAAGAACCTTCAAATCAAGAATGAATTTCTTCATATTTATATTGTAATATTTGTGTTTATATCATAATAATATAGGCGCAAAAATACAAAAAAATATCTCTTCTAACGGGTTTTCTTATCCTGATTCTCAGGTATGAAGTTTTCGAATGTATTATCTGAATAAAATATCATAATCTTTGATATCGTTTTCGTATTGTCAATTTCTTTGATTACAACATTTTGCGGATTTATATCATGCTGATTAGAACTATTATGTACGCTTTTTGAGCTCAAATCCGTGTGATAATTAGTATTTGGTAGACCATCGGGCTGGAATAACAGATTCTCATCGCCGTTATTCAATGTCTTTTTAATGTTTTCATGCGAATTTTCATCTTGTGCAGATGCTATCATCGGTCCTTCATCAAAAAATAACCAATCTCTTGATATGTCCGGAAAACAAGAAACAATCTTGAGTAAGATATTGTAAGTAGGTAGGTTACGTCCGTTAAGAATGTGTGAAACCGTAGAACGGGATATGTTTATGGTGTCTGCAAAATTTGCAAGATTCATTCTTTTATATGATATGATCTGACTGATTTTATCTTTCATAATAATTATCCTGTTTTATCTTATTCTGTGCCGGTAACTTATTGTATAGACATGGTAAAGTATTGTTTACTATGAATACAAATGTAAATAGATCGGAAGAGCACACGTCTGAACTCCAGTCACCGCTCATTATCT
>CAMTOT010000131.1 GCA_947074165.1 uncultured Bacteroidales bacterium | reverse complement strand
TTGCCGATATCGGCAACAGCCGTTGCACATATAGGTTTAGTTAGGATATTTTTGAATATAAAAAAGGCTGTCTAAACATTTTATTGTTAGACAGCCTCTCTCTTTTCTATTAACTAAAGCTTTAATAGTTTATTTTACATCAACTTTAGTTGCCGATATCGGCAACAGCCGTTGCACATATAGGTTTAGTTAGGATATTTTTGAATATAAAAAAGGCTGTCTAAACATTTTATTGTTAGACAGCCTCTCTCTTTTCTATTAACTAAAGCTTTAATAGTTTATTTTACATCAACTTTAAGTTCTCCACTTTTAAGACCTTTACCTTTGGCTGTTACCAGACCATATTTCTTATTTTTAAGTAGTTTATCAACCTCTTTGCTTTGCACTATAAGAGTCATTTGTCCTTTAAACAGACTCATAGATGGCACATGAAATAATTCAAGACAAGTTGGATCTCCGTTTGCAACTGCACGGAAAGAAGCATCCCCCTTAACATCAAATGAGATCTTATTATCTGCGTCAGGACAAATATTACCATCCTTATCTACAACACTGACTGTTATATAAGCAAGATCTTTACCATCTCCATCAATACTGCTACGGTCTGCCTTCATTTCTATCGCATATGGTTTACCGGCCGTTTTAATAACTTTCTCTTCTGCAATATTTCCATATCTGTCATAAGCAACAGCTTTTATCTCTCCCGGTTGATAAACGACATCATGCCACATAAGTCTGTAACGCTCCTGCAACGACCACTCTTCAAGGTTTTGAAGAGTCTTGTCGGAAGCCTTAAGTGCATCTTCCTTCTTTACTTTCGATCTCTTTCCTTGTGAAACACCGTTTACAAAAAGCTCCACTTCAGGATAAGAGCTATATACAAAGACAGGAGTAACCTCGTTTTCTCGCCCCGGCCAGGTCCAGTGAGGCAGCATATGAAGAGTATTCTCTTTTGTATTCCATATCGATCTATACAGATAATATCTGTCTTTGGGCAATGAGGCAAGATCAATAATCCCAAACATTGAACTATGATTGGGCCAGGCATCTGTATCATAAGGAGACGGTTCTCCAAGATAATCAAACCCCGTCCATACAAACTGTCCCATGCTCCATTCATAATCATCTGCAGCCGCTAAATCCTGATCAGGCAGATTACTCCACGCGCAAAACTCAGTATCGTAAGATGAGCATTGATTATCACCATACATTTTGTCACCGCCTTTTACAACGGGAAATTTGTAAACACCTCTTGAGCTCACGGTCGAACTTGTCTCCGAGCCAAGAAGAAATCCCTGAGGAAGCTGATTAAATCCCTCCTCATATCTGTGTACGCGATAATTGAATCCGGGAACATCTATCGCTGCCGCGAAACCATTGGATAAAACACAAGACACGCGATCCATACCACATGTAACCGGACGCGTAGGATCTTCTCTGTGACATATATCCTGCAGAAATGTAGCTACCTGATATCCCTTTGCCGAACATTGAGTCGGAACTTCATTACCTACGCTCCACATCACTACAGAAGGATTATTTCTGAAGTTATGAATCATATTAACCATATCTTTTTCTGCCCACTCCTTAAAATAACGGTGATAGCCATTTTTACATTTAGCTACATCCCATTCATCAAAAGGTTCGACCATTACCATCATACCCATCTCGTCGCACAGCTCAACAAGTTCCGGAGCCGGCATATTATGAGCCGTACGTATAGCGTCACATCCCATATCCTGCAACATTGTGATCTGACGGCGAAGAGCCGCTTTGTTGATTGCTGCGCCAAGCGGTCCAAGATCATGATGATTACATACACCTTTAAATCTACGAAGTTGCCCGTTAAGATAGAAACCTTTATTTGGTATAACTTTTACCGTGCGGATGCCAAATCTTGAGGTATATGTATCTGCTATCTTTCCGTTTTCGCTAACGGTGGTCTCGGCTGTATATAATACAGGGGATTCAGGTGACCATAAATCAGGTTTATTTACTGTGAAATTTTGTTGTAAATTCTGTCCATCTTTAAGGGTAGCCGGAGATTTTCTTACAGATACAATATTCCCGTTTGAGTCTTTAATCACAGTCTCCACCTGAAGCTTCTTACCGACAGCATTCTTTATATCCAATTGAAGATTTACAATTGCATAATCTTCTTCAACATGAGGTGTTGTGATAAAAGTACCCCAAACCGGGATATGCACATTATCAGTCACTATAAGGTGTACGTTACGATAAAGGCCGGCTCCAGGATACCATCGTGAAGATTCCGGTCTGTTTTCCAGACGTACGGTTAGTTGATTGTCTTTGCCATCTTCATTGATTAAATCTGTTACATCACAATGGAAAGTATTATAACCGAAAGGCCAGAAACAGGCTTTTTTACCATTTACAAAGACCTCAGCCTCGCTCATTGCACCGTCAAACTTTAGTACAACCCTACGCTCCCCGCTTTTATATTCAGGCACTGAAAATTTATTTCTGTACCAACCTATCCCGACATAAGGCAATCCGCCGGTACGTCCGGTTTTTACAGATGCCTCTTTTTCAAGATTCTGAACAACAGCCACATTTTGCAAATCATAATCACGGCTAAACGGTCCGTATATAGCCCAGTCATGAGGCACAGTGACAGATTGCCAGTCTTTATCATTAAAGTCGGCAGACTCTGCAAGTGATACGTCTTTATTAATAAATTTCCAGTTTTTTTCAATCAGACTTTCGACACGCTGTGCCTGCAAAGAGCAGATCCAGCCGAAAGCCGCCAGTGTAAGAATAGGGAGCTTTTTCATATTAATATTTGATTCGGTGTTTTTATCATTCAATTTTTATATAGTTTTTCATTATCAGTCGGCAAAAGCGTCAAGAGCGACAGTAGGAGTTCCGTCGGTATTAAAAGCACCTTTTGAATAACCATTCCAGTCATTAAAGCATTGAGGCTCCCAGTAGAAGATACCCAGACAAGAATTGATAGAACGTGTTTTTGCGATAAAAGATGTCAGCCACAGTTTGCAAGTCTCAGCCTGATCATTATTCATTCCTACTTCACAAATCATAACTTCGGTAGAATAACGATTCGCAAGATAAGAAATATTATCTATACAGTCATTCGTAACTGACTCATAATTATCAGCTTCAGGATAAAGAGACATACCTATCACATCCCATTTGGCTCCGTATTGTTTAAGTCCGTCAAAAAGCCAGACATAAAGAGACCTCTTATCACCCTCCTGAAGATGAACTATAATTTTAGAGTCGGGAAATATACTCTTTGCTGCATCATAACCAGAACTGGTAAGTGCGGCATATCCCGCCATATTATTTTCAGCTTTACCATCTTCCCACAACATGCCGTTTCCGGTCTCATTACCAATCTGAATCCACTCAGGAGTTATTCCTCTGTCCTTTAGTAAAGACAATACATCTGTAGTATGAAGAGCAACTTCCTTTTTAAGATCTTCAAAAGAAAGACCCTCCCAGGCAGCAGGTTTATTCTGCTGCCCCGGGTCCGCCCATGAGTCACTATAATGAAAATCAACCATTATTCTCATCCCCAGATTATTCGCCCGGATAGCTTTTACAAGCATATCTTCTTTATTGCACCAACCATTTTTAGGATTGACCCATACACGCAGACGCACTGAGTTCATACCCAAAGAGCGCAATAAACTTAAACACTCTTTTTTATGTCCCTGCGAGTCATAAAAAGAGACCCCACTCTTTTCCATCTCTGTTAGCCATCCGATATCAGCACCTTTGGCATAGCCTGACATATCAGGCTCGGGAGAAACAGGAAATACAGCCGACTTATTATCATCGCTACATGCTGAGAGCGAAACTACGCAAATCAGAATTATCCCCGTTATATATATTAATAATCTGTTCATATCTAAGATTTTATTGTAATGTATAAGTTCCTTTTATCAAATCTACCGTGAAGATATATGTACCTATACCCAAAGTCTGATCATCAGCAATACCCTGAGATTGATAAATAATTTTTCCGTCGGCACCACCAAAGAACAGATCCCAGTTTCCGTTAAGATAAACCTTACATCCGTAAGGAGAAACCTGATTTATTGTCAATTCGGATGAGAATACACCAGGAGTTTCCGTTTCGGTCATTTCTGTCATATTCCAGTTATCGTTAAATCCGGCAAAGCTTACTGAATTAATCTGCTCAATATTATATTTCATATCTTTAAGACCGAAATTAAGTAAATAAAGTCCGCTTTCCGGCTGTGGTATACTAATACCATCATTGACAAGATTTCCTTCCGACCATAATCCGCTTTCATCAGTACCTATAGCGCTACCCCAGTTGTCAAACTCTGTATAGATCTTATAGCCCCAAAGAGAATTAACGTTTGCCACTCCGGCATAAGCAAGTTTATCTTCATCATAAAGAACCGCGTAATTATCAAATGTCCAGTTACCCGTTATACCGTCATCAATGCCTGATATCCAGATATATTCACTGATCTCGTCAGGAATAGCGGAACCAGACACAACACTGCATACAAATTTTGAAGGATCGGAAAGATCAAGGATAAGAGAACATTCACCCGAAGCTGGTACATTAACTACAAAAGATGCCCCTGCGTCTGAGAATGATAATGATTCCGCATTACCGGAGAAAGCTACATTTGCCGCTATTGCTTTATCATCATCTGTACCTGTCGCGTAATTATATTTAGATGCTTGTCCTGAAACTGTTATATTTAAATCCGACGTATTAGCGTTAAATGCATATATCCATTTATTATTAGGACGATCATAAATCATATCCCCCTGTAAGTCTCCGCCAAGAGTCAAAGAGTGTACATATAAAGCCTCCCATTGCTTAGATGAGGTATTAATTGTGGTATAATAACAACCTCCCGGTGCCGGAAACCACATATTCCAGTAGTCTTCAGAAGCAATGAGGAACTCTGATCCGGCTACACCTTCATTACCCCATATTTTTCCGTCTCCCTCGCTAATGTAGAAGTTATACCACGAAGTTGCTCCCATAAATCCTTTATATATACCGTTTTCTTCAGGCGAATAAAGATACAGACCAGTATCTGCTTTATCGGTATTAAGAATTGAAGCCTTTTTCATATCAATAAGATAAGATGTCAGCTTCACCTCAACAACATTACTAAACTCAGGATCAATATTTGCTCCCACGGAGTTCATTACACTAAAGAATACAGATGTAGGCATATCCGGTGTAACACCTAAATTTTTTGCAAGGACATTAAGTTCCATACCTGTATATGCTTTTGAAACGGAACTCTCAAGTGATGTTACACAATTATCCATAGTAGAAGTTAGAGATGCCGCAATATATGTACTCAACAGGTCAGGCACAGACATAGTAGTATCACTGAGAACTAAATCCTGACCATTCCAAACCAAAGACATAACGATATCGTTGGCATTATCCTTTGTCAGTATAATATTACCTGATGTCGACTCCAAAGTTGTGTCTTCAAGCGGAGAAAGATATATAATATCGCCATCTTTATCACACGATGCTAAAGAGATTAATCCGCACAGTGTAATGGCTTTAAATAGATTTGTTTTCATTGTATTATTAAATTTAGATCATTAATAATTTTTATTTGACAAGTTAGGATTAGCGGAAAGATCTGACTCCGGGATCGGATAGATATTATATTTGCTATCCACGCCTTTACCGTCTTTCACTCCACCCTTCCATTGCCATATATAAGAAGATGAGGTAAACAGTCCGTATCTGATAAGGTCAGTACGACGCGTACACTCCCAATATAATTCACGACCTCTCTCATTTAGTATAAAATCAGGTGTAAGTTCACTTTCATCGATATTGCCCGAATTATCACCATAAGCACGCTCTCTCAACTTATTTATTAAAGCCGTAGCCTCAGTAAGAGACATGCCTGAAGCACCTCTTGCCACACATTCCGCAGCCATCAGATAAATATCAGCAAGTCTGAACATAGGGTAATCAGTATTCACACCATCGGCAGTATTAGATGCAGCCAGTCCTTCATCTGTAAGGTTAGTCCATTTAGTTACGTAATAACCATTATTCTCATTTGTCATAACATCAAGATATTTTTGCTGCCCCTCAGTAAAGAACATTCCTCTGGTATCACCTTCAGGAAACAGATCTACCAATTCCCCTCTTGCTCTGAACATACTCCACCCGCTCACTACGCCGTAGTCTTCCGCGTTCATATAGTCTGATGTCATGCTCACAGCACCGCATATTATATAAGTTGTCGCGCCAAAAGTGCTTGTATGGGCGGCGTCAACACATAAAGGAAAGATAATCTCATTTGTACGCTTATGATTATCCGCATTAAACAATTTAGCATATTGCGGTTCAATCGA
This sequence comes from uncultured Bacteroidales bacterium, assembly GCA_947074165.1. Lineage (GTDB taxonomy): Bacteria > Bacteroidota > Bacteroidia > Bacteroidales > JAUNSR01 > JAUNSR01. The sequence continues at coordinate 1,226 of CAMTOT010000131.1, read as the reverse complement.
ATACCCCATGCCAATAATCTTTTTACATGTTTCAAGACACTCATTATATTTAGATGTACCTAAATATACACCTGCGTTAAGTTGAACTTTAGCCAACAAAGAGAGTGCGGCTCCTGAAGATGCTCGTCCATACTCAATATCTGACGGCAATGACATCTGTTCAGAAATATCCATCAGCTCCTTAGTTATAAAGTCATACAGCTCTGTTGAGTTATAGGCAACAGGGATAAACGCTCCTACAGGGTTCTCTTCTGTTACAAAAGGACCTTGTCCATATAAGTCAAGCACATGAGAATAAGCCAAAGCTCTCAGAAATCTGGCTTCAAGTTTATATGAGCGTATATCTGACTGCTCCTGAGATGTAAATCCTGATATCTTCCCATCTGTTGAGTTACGCAGCAACTCATTACATAATGCTATAGTGTAATATGCTCTGTAGTAAAAATCACTAACCCACAAATCATTTGCATCCCAGCCTATATAAGCAATCCCGGTCATGTTATCACCCTCAATCCAAGTGAATGCGATATCTTCAGTGCTGCACTCTTGCAGGTTAAAATAACTTCTCATATAATCATAACCCGAATTACTGCTAATATCGGGGTCTATAGTACCTTTTCCCTGCCCTGACAATACAAATGAGGCGTAAAGTTTCGCCAACACCATTTTATAGTTTTCTGCTTTATTATAGACATTGCCGGAAGTTGTCTCTGTTTTCGGGAATTGATCTAATCCGTCTAAACAGCCGGTTAGGGAAATTATGCCCGAAAGAATCATTATTATATATAATATCTTTTTCATAGAAATCATTTTTTTAATTAAAACTCAAGACCTAAACTAACGGAAAATGTGCGTGGACGTGGATAAAAAGAGTTGTCCATTCCATTTGGCACTTCCGGATCTACACCCGAATAGTTAGTAATTGTAAATACATTTTGTACCATAGCGCTAATATTAAGGTTGCAGTTATTTGCAATCTTACCAAAATTGTATCCCAGAGTAATATTGTCCATCTTTAGAAAAGACGCATTTTCTATATAATAGTCGCTTAGATGCTGACGACTATTAAAGCCTGTCTCAAGATAACTTTTAGAAAGATTATTTATTTGATAAGAATTATATGAAACCGTATTGAATGCTCCGGTATTCATTGCCATTCCGTTATAAATATAGAGATCGGAAGAGCGTCGTGTAGGGAAAGAGTGTACGTCCTGGGTTAGATCTCG
>CAMTOT010000130.1 GCA_947074165.1 uncultured Bacteroidales bacterium | reverse complement strand
GAGATAATGAGCGGTGACTGGAGTTCAGACGTGTGCTCTTCCGATCTAAGCTTAATAATCAATATGTTGGGTGTAATTAATAATTAACCTAATATATAATATTAATAAAAATGTAACACTTTTGTAATCTCGACATTACAAACCGTGAAAAAAAAATTCAAACGCTTGTCGTATATTTGCGGTGTCGGGAATAGACGGCTTTATTTATGTTTCGTAGGTATTTTGCATTAAATCACAATGTTACAAGGATTATTTGCGGTATGAACTTTGTTGGTATTACTCATCACGCGATTTTCCCCGAAATGAATCCGCTCCGGCAGAATTCTAACCCCTAAACCAATTTATACACCAAACAACTCATGAAAAAGGTTGCTTTAAAATCATTTTTCTTATTGGCACCGTCATTGCTGTCAACTCAGGCAATGGCACAGTATGTAATCAAAGGTAAAGTCCTTGACGGCTCTACAAAAGATGCTCTTATCGGGGCTACCGCTATCATCGAAGGAACAACAATCGGTTCTGTAGTTGATATAGACGGTAACTTTGAAATCGACTCTCCAAAAGACGGAAACGTACGCGTAGTGTTCAGAAATGTAGGTTACACAGAAGTAAAAAAAGACTTCAAGGTGAACTCTGCTTCTACCAACGCCGGAACAGTTATTATGGATGAATCGTCAATCGGTCTTGGCGACGTAACGGTTATCGCGTCAGTTGTGCGCTCCGAACGTCAGACACCGATGGCAATCTCAAACATCAAGCTGGATGTAATTGAGGAAAAAATGGGTAATCAGGAGTTTCCTGAGATCCTGAAACAGACCCCTTCTGTTTACGCCACTAAACAAGGTGGTGGTTTTGGAGACTCACGTATCAACATGCGTGGTTTCGACTCTAATAATATCGGAGTACTTGTAAACGGTGTCCCTGTTAATGACATGGAAAACGGAAAAGTTTACTGGTCAAACTGGGCAGGACTTGGAGACGTGACTCAATTCATGCAGGTACAAAGAGGTCTTGGTGCTTCTAAACTGGCTATCTCTTCAGCCGGTGGTACTATCAACATCATTACTAAATCTACGGAAGCGAAAAAAGGCGCTACGTTCTCAACTTCAGTTGGTAATGACGGGATGACTAAGTACAGTCTTGCTTTGTCTACAGGTCTTATGAGCAACGGTTGGTCGGTAACAGGTTTGTTCGGACGTACATCAGGAGATGGTTACGTGCAGGGTACAAACTTTGAAGGATACACTTACTTTTTGAATGTATCAAAAATGATTAACGAAAATCACCGACTGTCATTCACCGGCTTTGGTGCTCCTCAATGGCACAATCAGCGCGGTATCAGCATGACAGAAGAGGATTGGGCTACTAAACCGGGTAAAGAGAAGTTTAACGCTACTTACGGTTTCTATAATGGTAAAATATTTGGAGGTCCTTTCGGTTATAATGAATATCATAAACCACAGTTCTCTCTAAACCACAGCTGGACAATTAATGAGCAGTCATCTTTAAATACAGCTGCTTACGCGTCAATCGGTAATGGCGGTGGTCGCAGAGCAAGAGGTAATCAGACCAGACTACTTAGCTGGAATAACAACACCGGACGTCCATACGCTGAAACAAAACTTACTGACGAAGGTTACCTTGATTTTGACGCTGTAGTTGGAATCAATAAAGAAGCCGGTAATTCAGAAGTTGTTCTTACTCAGGCTATCAATAAACATGAATGGTACGGAGTGCTTTCATCATACAACAACCAGATTAGCGAAAACGTTAATATCACTGCGGGATATGATGGTCGTTACTATATGGGTTACCACTATGAGGTAGTTGATAATCTTCTTGGTGGAGAAGGTTATGTAGAGAAGTTCCCTCTTTATGGTAGAGAAAAAGGTACTGTAATCGGTATTGGTGATAAAACAAACTTCTATAATAAAGGCGAGGTTATGCAGCACGGTCTTTTCGGACAGGTTGAGTACTCAAATGAGAAACTTTCAACTTTCCTTACTGCTTCTGCTAACTATCAGACTTACCGTTATTTTGCTCTTGATAAAGCACCGGTTGATGGAAAACAGGTTTCAGACTACGAGGGATTCCTTCCTTGGAGTGCAAAAGCCGGGTTCAACTATAAATTCAATGAGAACCATAACGCATTCTTTAATGGAGGTTACTTCACAAGATCTCCTTACTTCAACAACGTATTTAAGAACTATACTATAGAGGCGTTTGAAGATAAACCTTACGAGCAGATTTATACTCTTGAAGGTGGTTATACATTCGCTACAAACAACTTCTCTGCTACTGTGAATGGTTATTATACAGAGTGGCTTGACAGAGGTAAAGCTGTTTCTACAACAGTTGACGGTGAAGTTGGTCGCGGTATCCTTAGAGGTCTTGATGCTCGTCACACTGGTGTGGAGCTGGAGACAACATACAAACCTATTCCGTCTTTGGAATTTAGAGGTATGTTCTCTTGGGGTGACTGGGTATATACTGACAATGTGAGCATGGCGCTTTATAATGATAGCCAGGAGTACGTAGGTGACTATGACGCTTATATCAAAGGTGTACACGTTGGTAACTCAGCTCAGATGACAGCGGCATTAGGTGCTTCATGGGAGATTATTAAAGGTCTTAAAGTTGGTACTGATATGAACTATTTCGGTAAAAACTTCGCTGATTTCGATCCTACTCTTCGTAAAACAGATGAGATTTACGATTCATGGAAAATTCCTAACTATTTCACTATGGATCTTAACGCGAGCTACCGTTTGAAATTTGACAAGGTTAATATCTCTTTCTTCGGAAATGTAAACAACCTTCTTAATAAAAAATACATAGCTGATGCTAAAGACGCTACTGTAGATGGTGACCGTACTGCACTTGTTTATTACGGATTCGGCACTACATGGTCGGCAGGTATGAAACTTAATTTCTAATCAAATATTGATTATATGAAAGAGCGTGTCTAACAAGGCACGCTCTTTTTTATATTTATACTATTGTATGGTGTGTAATGAAATCTAAACTTAATATGCTAATGCTATCTTTGCATTATCAAATCACAACCTATAATGAAGAAAATTTCTACACTGCTTATTTTGGTTTTATACTTTGTTGTTTTAAAGGCTGAGCAAAACTATACTGTAATAGTATCACTTGACGGATTCAGACATGATTATCCGCATATGTATAATACCCCGACTCTTGACAAAATATCAGAAAAAGGTGTTAGTGCCGTTATGAAACCTTCATATCCGGCTTCTACATTTCCAAATCATTACACTCTCGCTACGGGGCTGGTGCCTGATCATCACGGAATTGTCAATAATAAATTCTGGGTTGAAGAAAAAGGGAAGGAGTTTACAATGGGTGATACCGAAATGCGTTACAATCCGGAGTATTTTGGAGGTGAACCCATCTGGATTACGGCGCAGAACCAAGGTTTAATAACCGGAAACTTATATTGGGTGGGATCAGACGTGGCAATAAAAGGTAGTTATCCTACATACTATAAAATGTATAATGCTAAACCAAGATTAACTTTTGAGCAAAGAGTAGATACGGTAGTGGCATGGCTTAATAAACCGGCTGAGCTTAGACCACGACTAATCATGATGTATATTGAAGAGCCGGATGGCGCGGGTCACCGTTCAGGTCCTGACAGCGACGAGGTTGGTTCCGTTGTTGAGTATCTTGATTCTTTGATGGGTAGCATGATATATAAAATATCTCAGTTGCCTATTTCTGATAAAGTAAATGTTATTATAACCTCCGATCATGGAATGACGCGTATTGATAATGAAAAGCGATTTGTTAAATCCGATGATATAATTAAACCACATTGGTATAAGAGGATGGTAGGGACAAATCCCACTTCAATATTTACGAATGATGGTTATAAAGATTCTGTTATAAATGTAGTGAATAAGCATCCGCACATAAAAGCATACAGCAGAGAGTCTATGCCGTTGCATCTTAATTATGGGACTAATCCAAGATTGGGAGATGTGATAATTGTACCGGATTGCGGATGGCATTTTGATACTAAGCCAAAGGGTGTGGAAGGGGCTCATGGTTATGATCCTCAGGATATGGATATGCAAGTGATTTTCAGAGCTTACGGTCCTGACTTTAAACAAGGATACGCTTCCGGCAAGTTTGATAATGTTGATATATATTTGCTGTTGGCTAAATTATTGGGTATTGTACCGGCAGCTGTTGATGGGAAGTTTGAAAGAATAGAATCAATGCTTAATTGAAATTGTTCATCGAAACCATGGTTAATTTTAATAAATGTGCTATAAAACACATTTTGTTACATGGATGTAATACAAAATAAATATTTATTAGTTATTTTTGCACGGTATTATGGTATTTGTCCTAATAAAAAAACACTAAATCCTAAAATTAAATGTCACATTTATCGCGATCTTTTCTGACAGCGGCCATTACGACGGCAGCAGCAGTTTCCCTAAACGCGCAGGTAACAACTTCAGCACTTACAGGTAGAGTAACTGAAGCAAACAATGAAGTAATCATTGGAGCTACTATCCAGGCTACTCACTTACCTTCAGGTACTCACTACGGAACAATTACAAATCCTGACGGAAGATACTCGATTCACGGTATGCGTCCGGGTGGTCCGTATAAGATTGAAATATCTTATATCGGATACAGAACAGAAGTAATCACTGAGGTTCAACTTTCTCTTGGTGATACTTATCCTCTTAATGTAAAAATGACTGAGGCATCAGAACTTCTTGAAGAAGTTGTTGTTGCTGCAAAAGCCGGAATGTCAAATTCAGGAGCAGCAATGAGATTCAGCTCTTCAGATATACAGAAATTACCTTCTGTAAGCCGCAGTATCGGAGACGTAACACGTATGAATCCGCTTGTAAGCGTTTCAAACTCAGGTGCTATGTCATTTGCCGGTGTAAACAACCGTTACAACAGCTTTCAGGTTGACGGTGCGATGAATAATGACGTTTTCGGTCTTACTGCAAACGGTCAGAACGGTGGTCAGTCAGGTACTAACCCAATCTCTATAGAAACAGTTGAGCAGATCCAGGTAAATGTAGCTCCGTTTGACGTACGTCAGTCTGGTTTCACAGGCGGTGCGATAAACGCGATTACAAAATCGGGTACAAATGACGCTACTGCTTCTGTATATTTCTTTGGAAATAATCAGGAACTAATCGGTTCAAGCTATAAACTACGTAATGGTAAAACAAGTTCTGCTTATACTGAGCAGTCTGAATACACTTGGGGTGCTACAGTAGGAGGTCCGATTGTAAAAAATAAACTATTCTTCTTCGCTAACTACGAGCAGGCAAGAAAGTCATATCCTAATACCAACAAAATTGGAGGAACTTCTTCAAATATAGACGCTGCAGTGGCAAATGAGGTTCTTGACTTCATGCGTAAAAACCACGGATATACAGGTAACTTCGATTCACAGGATGTTTATACTGATTCTGATAAAGTTGGTTTGAAATTAAACTGGAATATCAACAGTAATCATCAGGCTTCTGTACGCTGGAGTATGGTTGACGCAAAACAGATGAATGGTACTGGTTCTTCAAATTACCTTTACTCTTCTGACCAGACTTATGACTTCCAGTCAAAAACAAACTCGTTTATCGCTGAGCTACAGAGCAAGATCAATCCGAATTTAAGCAATGAGTTCCGTGCATCTTACGTAAAAGTACGCGACCAGCGTAATCCTGGCGATCCGTTCCCGTTTGTTTCAATCGCTCTTGGTAGCGGAAACTATATCTATATGGGTAACGACCGTTCGTCTATGGCTAACAGTCTAAATCAGGATATCCTTTCTATTACAGACAACATAACTTGGTTGAAAGGTAATCATAACATCACATTCGGTACACACAACGAATTCTATACTTTCCAGAACTTGTTTATTCAGGACCTTTACGGTTCATACTACTTCACAGACCAGAACGGTGACGGTACTGCGCTTGATGAGTTTAAAGAAGGTTTGGTTAATCAATTCCGTTTCCAACAGGCTAATGTAGATATTACAGGCAGACCGGACTGGGCTCCTAAATTCGGCGCAGGTCAACTTGGATTCTACGTGCAGGATAACTGGCAGGTAAACGATAACCTAAGCTTAATGTTTGGTTTGCGTGCGGATATTCCATTGTTCTTTGATACTCCGGCAGAAAATGCGGGATTCAATGAATACGCAGAGAAAAACGGCTGGGGTCTTAAAACAAATCAAAAACTTAGCAGCAAGCCACTTTGGTCTCCTCGTGTAGGTTTCCGTGCCAGAGTAACAGAAAACCTATTGGTTCGAGGTGGTGTTGGTATATTTACAGGACGTGTACCATTTGTATGGTTGAGTAATAACTTCTCAAATACAGGTGTACAGTTCCAAAGCTACAATATCAACGGTAAGGCGTATGAAAAAGGAATCACTCCTATCTACAATCCGGATCCTGCGGCTCAGTATGAAAATGCTAAACTTGGTACTGCATCAGGTTCTCAAACTATCAATGTATTTGCTGATGACTTTAAATTTGCACAGAACGCACGTTTGAATCTTGCCCTTGAGTACACTTCGATAGGTGATATCAGATGGACATTAGAAGGTTTGTATTCTAAAACTATGAATGACATCCTTTATAAAAACCTTGCTTTCGAAGAGTCTGGTAAATATCTTGCCGGTGACGATGCTGATCTTGCATTTGACAACCGTCCTCTATATAAAAAGGTGACGACAGAAGGCGCAAGCACTTACACAAACATCTATGAGCTAAGCAATACAAGCAAAGGTTATTCATACAACTTGTCTGCAAGAGCTGAAAAGAGCTTCGCGTTTGGTCTTGACCTGATGGCTTCTTACTCTTATACACAGTCTAAATCGCTTAACTCAGGTACTTCATCTGTAGCGGCTTCAAACTGGAACTACAACTATACAACAGGATACTCTAATAACCCTGAACTTGGTTTCTCTTCATTCAACCGTCCTCACAGTGTGAAAGTAGCATTGTCATGGAACAAGAAATGGTCTAAACATGATGAGAGTGTAATCAGCCTTATCTATACAGGTGAAAGCGGTAACCCATACTCTGTATATTATAATGGTGACGTAAACGGTGACGGTTCTAATGGTAATGACCTTATGTTTATCTTTACAGATGAGCAGATTGATATGTTATCTAAGAAAGGCTTAATATCAGAAGATCACGCTGAAGGTCTTAAAGGCTGGTTAGGTAACGACGATTATATGAAAAATCACCGTGGTGAGTATTTCGAACGTAACGCTGCAAACAAACCTTTCGAGCACCACTTTGACTTGCACATGGCTCGTACATTCAACTTCAATATCGGTAAATCAGCTCACAAATTAGAGATTTCTATGGATATTATGAATGTAGGTAACCTGTTGAACAAGAACTGGGGTAGAACTTTCGGTGGTAACAACTACTATTCTCCTGTATCTTACAACAATAAAACAGGTGTTTACACATTTACAGGTGGTAAAGACTACGATAAATATACTTACTCAGACTTCTATTCTCGTTTCAGAGGTCAGGTTGGTGTAAAATATACTTTCTGATAAATCAGATACTGAAAATTTTTTAAAGCAAATTTTTTCAATTAGATCGGAAGAGCGTCGTGTAGGGAAAGAGTGTACGTCCTGGTGT
>CAMTOT010000129.1 GCA_947074165.1 uncultured Bacteroidales bacterium | reverse complement strand
CATACGAGATAATGAGCGGTGACTGTAGTTCAGACGTGTGCTCTTCCGATCTTTAGGTTGAGTGTGTCAAAATTATTTCATTTATTTTTGTCCGGTAAATTTAACTTAACATTTTAAATTTGAATGGATTATTCAATTCTTGATTTTTTTAAACTCATTGGTTCCCTTGGATTATTCCTGTACGGGATGAAGATAATGAGTGAAGGTTTACAGAAGGTTGCCGGCGACAGACTGCGCAGTATTCTTACTGTGATGACAAAAAACCGCCTGATGGGCGTGATGACCGGTATCCTAGTCACAGCGCTTATTCAATCCTCTTCTGCTACAACCGTTATGGTTGTAAGTTTCGTAAATGCCGGTTTGCTTAGCTTAGCACAGTCTATTACTGTGATTATGGGCGCGAATGTCGGTACTACAGTTACCGCATGGATTATCTCTATTTTTGGATTTAAGGTAAATATCTCTGTCTTCGCGATACCGCTTATCGGCCTTTCAATTCCGTTGATATTCTCTTCAAAAAGCAAACGTAAGTCTTGGGGTGAGTTTATCATTGGTTTCGCGTTTCTTTTCATGGGACTTGATTTTCTTAAAAACTCGGTTCCGGATATTAAAAGTAACCCTCAAATCCTTGAGTTCCTTACTGTTTATACCGATATGGGATACGCTTCAGTATTTCTTTTCTTGCTTATCGGTACTATTCTTACTATCGTTGTTCAGTCTTCGAGTGCCACTATGGCCATCACACTTATTATGTGTAGTAAAGGATGGATCTCTTATGAGATAGCTGCCGCTATGGTTCTTGGAGAAAATATAGGTACAACAATTACAGCCAATCTTGCGGCGATAAAAGCCAATGTTTCAGCAAAACGTGCTGCACTCGGACACTTTATGTTCAATATTTTTGGCGTAATATGGCTTCTTATATTGTTTTATCCATTTACGAGCATGGTATCGTGGATTGTTACCGAGTTTGGTCCGGGCGATCCGTCTGCGCTTATGAACTTTGTAAACACGACTGATCCTGCTATCGTGAATCAGCTTTCTCAAAACGCGTCTAAAATACAAGACCAGGGACTGCTTCCTTTGAAGGCGGAGTTTGAAAGTATGCAGGTTTCTGTATCTTACGCACTTTCTCTTTTCCATACCATATTTAATATAACAAACGTTCTTCTTATGATATGGTTTGTGAACTTGTATGTTAAGATTGTGACTCGTCTTATTCCGCAGAAGCAGAATGATGAAGAGTTTCAGCTTAAGTACATCTCTTCTGGTATGTTGTCCACAGGTGAGTTGTCATTGCTGCAGGTTAAAAAGGAGACTATTGTATATGCAGAACGTACTCAACGTATGTTGGCTATGTCTCAAAGTCTGTTCTATGAAAAAGAGGGCAGTGAGTCATACAGTAAGTTGTATAGCAGAATAGAGAAATACGAGAAAATATCTGACAGGATGGAGCTTGAGATAGCTAACTATCTTAACCATATCACGGCTAATAATATATCATACGGTTCTGAAAATCAAATCAGAGGAATGTTTAAAGTTGTAGATGAGATAGAAAGTATCGGAGATAGCTGTTATCATATGGCCCGCACTATGATAAGAAAGTCTGAAGCTCATGTTGTATTTACGCCTAAGATTGTAGAGAATATTGAGCAGATGTTTAAGCTTACCACTCAGGCGCTTGATCATATGACTTCCATATTGGCGCAAAATGAAATGTTAGAGTCTGATCTAAATAAAGCGTACAATAAAGAAGATGAAATAAATAACTTCAGAAATCAGCTTCGTAACGATAATATCGAAAGCGTTAAGCTTGGTGAATATGAGTATCAGGCAGGTACATTCTATATGGACCTTATCTCTGAATCAGAGAAACTTGGCGATTATGTTATTAATGTACTTGAAGCTTTAAGAGAAAAGCGCAGATAATATTAAAATATAAACCTTAACATACTCAATTCTTTTTCTGCGTTGCGGATACTTAAAGAATTGATGTTTTAGAAGGCACTCTTCACCTTTACGGTAGAAGGGTGCCTTTTTTATTTTCTTGCAGAATAATTTTAAGATATCAATGAAAAAAAATTCCAAAACATTTGGTTAATATTAAATTCTCTATATCTTTGCAAGCGTAATAGAGTTGTAATGATTACAAATAGGAATAAAATACAAGTTGATAATTATATGAAAACGATGGATGAAGTTAAGCAGCATTTGCTTGACCATGAGGTGAAACCTTCACTTCAGAGGATCGCAATAATGAAGTATCTTATGGAGAATAAGACGCATCCTACAGTAGATGAAATATATAATGACTTGTATGAATCTATTCCGACTTTATCAAAGACCACTGTTTATAACACATTAAAAGTGCTAACAGACAAAGGGGCCGCGATAATGATAGGTATTGAAGAGAAAAACGCGAGATTCGACGGAGATACATCTCCTCACGCTCATTTCAGATGCAAGGACTGCGGGTGTATATATGACATTCCACTTGATGAAAACAATACAATATTTGTCGACGGTATCGGAGAGCTGATAATAGAGGAGGTCAGACTATATTATAAAGGGCTTTGTAAAGAGTGTGCGGAGAGATCTAAACATAATAATATTACAAACGAAGAGACAGCTTCTTAATACGGAGCTTAAAGAGACTAAAAAGTGCTAAACATATAACAAGAAAAAATTAAACTAAAAAAAATTACGACTATGGCTAAGAAATTCATTTGTACAGTATGCGGTTTTGTTCATGAAGGTGATTCAGCTCCAGCAAAATGCCCACAGTGTAACGTGCCGGCAAGCAAATTCAAAGAACTTGATGAAACAGCTGCAATTCAGTTTGTAACAGAACACACGATCGGTGTTGCTAAAGGATGTGATGATGAAATGATCGCTGACCTTAACGCTCACTTCCTAGGAGAGTGTACAGAAGTAGGTATGTACCTTGCTATGTCTCGTCAGGCAGACAGAGAAGGTTATCCAGAAGTAGCTGAAGCTTTCAAACGTTACGCATGGGAAGAGGCTGAGCACGCTGCTAAATTTGCTGAACTTCTTGGAGACGTTGTTTGGGATACTAAAACAAACCTTGAGAAACGTATGAACGCAGAAGCAGGAGCAAATGCAGATAAAATGCGCATCGCTAAACGCGCTAAAGAATTAAACCTTGACGCTATTCATGACACAGTACATGAAATGGCTAAAGACGAAGCTCGTCACGGTCAGGGATTTGAAGGTTTGTTCAACCGTTATTTTAAATAATTGAATCTTATATTAGTATAATTAATATTCTACTTAAAAGCAAGAAAGGCTTGTCCGTGAGGATAAGCCTTTTTTTTGATAATAGCAGCAGCGTTTCATCTGCAGATATTAATTATTTCTTGATGCTTGATATCTGAATTTCTCTTTTAAGAGACTGTTCAAGAGAGATAAGAGTCTCTGTTGCAGTTACACCCGGTATCTCCTGTAGTCTTTTATTAAGAAGCTCCATAAGATGCTCATTGTCTCTTGCGTAAAGTTTGCAGAGCATAGTGTAAGGGCCTGTCGTGAAATGACACTCTACTACTTCTGGTATTTTCTCAAGTTCAGGCACAACATCCTTATACATTGAACCCTTTTCAAGTTTAACACCTATGTATGTACAAGTCTGGAAACCTAATATTTTCGGATTCACATTATAGCCTGAGCCTACAATTACCTCTAAATCAATAAGACGCTGTATTCTCTGATGAATAGCAGCTCTTGATACGCCACATTCCACTGCGACATCTTTTGAAGGGATACGTGCGTTTCGTGTTATTATATCAAGGATTTGTCTGTCTAAATTATCAATTTTTTCCATTATGAATTCATTTTGCCATAAAAGTACAAATATTTTCGTGTTTAAGGGAATTCATATTGAAAATATTTCTAAAAAAACCGTTTTTTCAAACAATTAGATAGTAAAAGTGTAGATTATTAATCTTACATCTTTGATTATGTCTTATATCATGTATCAAATTATAATCTAATACCATTTAAAAACTATAATATATAAAAAATAAGCTCTGTTCTGTAAACACAGAGCAGAGCTTATGATATTTTTATTAAAATAATTAAATGGAGTTAATTCCATCAATAATTATTTTCCTTTTTTTGCCGGTTCAGGTTTTTCGATATCAAGAAGTTCGATGTCAAAAACAAGAACCTCATTTGGCTGAATACCGCGGTTACCTCTCTCGCCGTAAGCAAGTTCAGCAGGGATGTAGAATGTAAATTTAGAACCTACAGGCATAAGAAGTAGACCCTCTTTCCATCCTTCGATAAGTCCGTCAGCAGGAGAGATTCCAAATGTAGCAGGCTGACCGTGTTTGTCAGTGCTGTCAAATACCTCACCGTTAAGATGACGACCAGTGTAGTTTACTTTCACTTTGTCAGCAGAAGTCGGTTTAACGCCGCTACCCATTTCGTTCACTTTATACTGAAGTCCTGATGTAGTTGTTACAACACCCTCTTTAGATTTGTTTTCCTCAAGGAATGTTTTTCCTTCGTTCATAACTTTATCAGACTCTGATTTCTGTACTTTTTCGAAATAAGCCTGGATAATAGTCTGAGCCTGCTCCTGAGTGATTTTTTCTTTTCCTTCGATTCCTTCTACGAAACCTGCGATAAGATCTTTAAGATTAACTGTGTCACCAGGTATTGTTGCAAGCTGACTTTTAAGACCTGTACCAAAGTTTGTACCGATAGCGTAGCTTACGCTGTCAACGTCAGATTTAAGAGTCGCGCTCGGGCAGCTACCGCCACCGCAAGATGTTAGCCCCATAGAGAAAACTCCTGTAGCCAATAGTGGGAAAATTACTGATTTTTTCATCTTTTCTAAAACTATATTTTTATAAAACTTTCAAAAGTTCAACGTCAAAAATTAATGTGCTGTTTGGTGCGATGGCATCTCCTGCGCCATGTTCACCATAAGCAAGATCTGAAGGGATAGTAAGTTCCCAACGATCACCTTCTTTCATAAGCTGTAGAGCCTCAACCCAACCCGGGATAACCTGATTAACGCCAAATTCAGCAGGAGTACCGCGTTGCTCAGAGCTGTCGAATACTTTACCGTCAATTGTGCGTCCTGTATAGTGTACACGTACTTTATCTGTAGCATTTGGAGTCATTCCTTCGCCTGATTTTTCAACCTTATATTGAAGACCGCTTGGAAGAACAGTAACACCTTCTTTTTTAGCATTCTCAGCCAGATAAGCTTCACCCGCTTCTTTGTTTACCTCAAGCATTGCGCCCTGAAGTTTCTGAAAATATTCGTTTACTATGTTCTTAGCCTCATCCATAGTCATTTCAGGAGTTGTTCCTTCATAAACAGATCTTACTCCTTTTGCAAACTCGTCAATATTAAGATCTTTAATACCGGTACCAATAAAATTGTGGCCCATACTAAGACCAAGTGCGTAGCTAACTTTATCCATTTTAATAATATTTGTTTAATGCATAAGTAACAATTAAACAGTTGTAAATGTTTTTTTATAATGTTACTTTTTTTATTCGAGACACAAAACTATAAGTTTTTTTGTATAATATTGGTTTTATGGCTATAAAATTATCAAAATGCAATTAATAAGTTGATATAAAAATGGTATTTGATTAAATATTGTATATCAACTTAATAGCTTGAGATTTATCTTTGCTTATTTGATCCTTTAGTTCTTCAAGAGAATTCATTTTTTTTTCGCCACGTAAGAAGTGGAGGAAGTTTACAGTGAGTGTTTTATCGTATATCTTATCTTTAAAATCAAACAAATGTACTTCAATTGTTTTTTCTCCGTTCTTATGTATAGTTGGTCTGTTGCCGATATTTAAGATTCCGTAAAAAAGATTTCCGTCAATAAGTGTGTTCACTACATAAACACCCTCAGAAGGAATCATCTTCTCAAAATCCAATGTCTCAATATTAGCGGTAGGAAATCCTATTGTACGACCTATCTGATGGCCTGTCACTACCTTCCCTTTTATATGATAATTATAAGAAAGCAGTCCGGCGGCCTTATTTACATCACCCTTAGCAAGCGAACGTCTCACCTCAGAAGAGCTGATATGCTCACCCAATGGAGAATAATCAGGCTCTTTGATCACCTCAATACCAAGCTCAGAGCCAATTCTGACGTAATCTTCAAATCCGCAGTCACGGTCTTTCCCAAATTTATGATCGTAACCAATAAGTAAATATGATGCGTTTAGACGTGTTTTAATTATGTCGGTAATAAACTGTCCGGCGGTAAGATTTTTTATCTCTTCATTAAAATCAAGAACGAAGCAATAATCAAGTTTTTCATCAGCGAGAAGCTCCATCTTCTCCTCAAAAGTACTAAGAAGGTTTAATTGCATGTCCGGATTAATAAACTTACCCGGATGATTACGAAAAGTAATCACAGCCGAATAAGTATCGGTCTGCTCAGCTATTTTTTTTATTTCCTGCAAAAGAAATCTGTGACCGCGATGTACGCCATCGAAAAAACCTATGCTTGCGGTAACAGGCTTTTCTAAAACTATATTTTGAGAATTCAGATAAATGATTTGCACTTGTCTCTGATTTTTAATTAATGTTTTTGTTATACATTAATAACCTTTGGAATAAAAATATCGCTGAAATCTGCGCCCTGTTTCGCAAGATATGTCTCAAATCCAAACTGAGCCGCTGCGTCAAGATTATCTTGAGAATCGTCAATAAACAGAGTTTCCTCAGGCATAATGCCGCTTCGTTTTATAAGCTCTCTGAAAATATTAGGATCCGGTTTTGTCGAGCCAAGTTCATAAGACAAAAAAAGTTTCTCAAAATAATGATTCACATCCTTACCGTCAGATTTAAAATATTTATCGCATACGAAAGGGAAAATAATAGGATTTGTATTGCTTAGCAGCATAACACGGTATCCCTGACTCTTTAGGTCTTCAATCATCTGAAGTTTGTTTTCAGGCATTCCGGTAATAAAGCAAGTAAACGCATGAGCTATCTCCTCATTTGTGGCTTCAGGTATCTCATCCCTGATAAGTTCATAAAACTGATTTTCAGATATAGAACCCTCTTCAAGTTGAAGGAAAGCTCCCTTCTGACCGTAATCGCCAAGATATTGATCTATGTTGCTGAAGCCAAGTTTCAGAAACGCGTCAACGCACGATTGTCTTTCGATGTCAATCAGTACGCCGCCCATATCAAACAGAATATTTTTAATACCCCTCATATAGCCATTATTATTTATAATTTTCGGGTCAAATATACTCTTTTCCTTTTGAATTTTTATATATACGTTGTCATAAGAAAAAAAAAGTGTGTAAAAATTGCTCAAATATTTTGTAGTTTAAAAAATATGCTGTAATATTGCACTCGCAAACGGGGAACAACGGTTCTCAAAGTTGAGTTTGTCGGTCCTATAGCTCAGTCGGTTAGAGCACCTGACTCATAATCAGGGAGTCCCTGGTTCAAGCCCAGGTGGGACCACAGTTGGAAATTAAGCACTTACAAGAAATTGTAGGTGCTTTTTTTTGCATGAAACGAACAAATAAACTAACATTTTATATTTAAGCCTAATTGTAAAATGTGAGGATGAAAAATATCCGACCAATAATAATAAAATTAAATATGAAAAACAGGCTCAGCGGATAAATTCGGTTGTTGGGATTAAATATTAGCCTTACCTTTAGTC
>CAMTOT010000128.1 GCA_947074165.1 uncultured Bacteroidales bacterium | reverse complement strand
AAAAGATGTGGGGAGAATGTTTGTTTTTTTCAAGCAGAAGACGGCATACTAGATAATGAGCGGTGACTGGAGTTCTGACGTGTGCTCTTCCGATCTTAAAAAATACAAACAGACAATTAGATTATATCACAGAATGTATGCCATAGCGCTTGCGGCTGTTGCTATTGTATCACTGTTAAGTCAGACTCTCATTCAAAACTATTTAAGTAATCAGGTATCTGATACTCATTTTATCAATTATGCGGCAAAACTGCGTACAGAATCAGAGACTCTTATAAAATATGCACTTACTCTTGAATTAAAGATTGATATAAGAAGCTCTTTTAAAGACTATTCAAATACGCTTCGGCGGCTCGAGAAAACACACTCAAGCCTTATAGATGGAAATGAATTCTTAAATATTCCTGTAAATAAGAATAAAGAGATAGATGAGCTATTTAATATTATTGAAAACCCTTACAGGGATATGATAAACGCGGCTCATGTCATTAAAGATATTATAGAAATTAAACCTACTGAATATAATATATCTCAGTACCTACCTGCTCTCATTAACGCAGAGAAAATATATCTTCTAGGGATGGAGATGATTGTATTTGAATATGACCGTCAGCTTAGTAATAATATACGATTCTTAAAAAAGCTGGAATGGACTCTGTTTCTTATTCTTATAGCATCATTGTGTGGCGAGGCATTTCTGATTTTCCTGCCACTGTCACGCAAGCTTAATTCTTCGTTCAGAGACCTATATGATTCTGAAAAGAAATCTTCCGCTCTTGCCTGCGAGCTAAGTCTTGTTAACGCTCAGCTTGAAACCTCTCGTCAAGAGATAATAAAGCATAATGATCATATACAGAAAGTGCGTTCCGAGCTGATTATTATGGGACAGGAGCGCGAAAGAAAACGTATAGCCGCGGAGATACACGACGGTATAGGACAAATGCTTACAGCTCTTAAAATGAAAATAGGCATGCTTGAAGACGCTGACTCTGTAAATGAGAACCAATACCACTCTGTAGATGAACTACTATCTTCTATCGTTGCTGAAACAAGAAGAATATGCTCCGAACTACTGCCTAGCGTTCTTGCCGATTTCGGACTAAACGCTGCGATAAAAGAACTGATTAATATATGCTCTAAATCTTCAGATATAAATTTCTGTCTGGAAAACAATCTCGAAGAGTCGCTTTTAAGCAAAGAGCAGTCTCTTGCGGTATATCGCATAATACAGGAATCTGTAAATAATATCTGTAAACACTCTGATGCGTCTGACGTATATATAATACTTGAGTCTGATGCAGAGATGATATTTATATCAATATCGGATAATGGCATAGGATTTAGTCACGACATGACAAATATGGGTGAACTACAGATGATGGGCAGATCATACGGACTTGTCAATATGAATGAGCGGGCGGAACTACTCGGAGGAGATTTAAATATTAAGTCAAAAAGCGGATTTGGCACTTCGGTCGAATTGTCTATACCTTTGACTATATAGTTTTTTACACTACTTTAGCAACATTATGAAGCAGATTACTTTACTGATAGTTGATGATCATGAAATATTTCGCAACGGAATAGTTGAACTCATGAATAAAGAACAAGGTCTGGACGTTATAGCTACGGCATCCAACGGATCGGAGGCTATAGAAATGGCTTCTAAAGTCAATCCGGATGTGATTATTATGGATATTTCCATGCCTGAAGTTAATGGACTTGAAGCTTCTGAAAGAATTCTGAAAGATAATCCTACTCAGAAAATAATCTTATTTTCTCTCTATGATAATAACGAGTATATATGTGAGTCTCTTAAACTGGGTGTTATGGGGTATATACTTAAGGATTCTCCCAACAAAGTATTTATAAGTGCAATTAAGCAGGTTGCCGAAGGAATGTTCTTTTACTCCGGGGCACTCACGAATGCCGTCATTTCAGAATACAGATCACTTAAAAACATGAAATCGTCAGAATATCAGGATTCAGGCAACGAACATGTTCATTTATCCTCGCGCGAGAAAGAGATACTTAAATATATAAAAGACGGATATACCAACAAAGAAATATCACAACTCTACGGAGTCAGTCTACGCACTGTAGAGGCACACAGACTTAACATAATGCGAAAATTCAGAGTTAATCAGATTGATTCGGCTATTGAACGTGCGATAAAGCTGGAATATATCTGATATCGTTTAGAAGCCACACAGCTCAATAACTTTGTCCGCCGCTTCATATATCTGATCTCTGGTATCAAGATTATCGGCTATGAACATATAGTCGGCTTTAGAATAATATGGCTCTCTGATTTTTAGATTAGAGATAATAAATTCAAGCAATTCATCATCACTTTTATCCCTTATTATTGGACGGTTGCTCTTTGCAATCTTGAGACGATTGAACAGCACCTCCGGCGCAGTCTTTAAAAAAATAGTTTTTCCCGCGTTATTCATAAACTCAATATTGTCAAAGAATATAGGCGTACCTCCTCCGGTAGCAATAATCACATCCTCAAACTGCCCCACTTCACGCAATGTCTCCCTTTCCAGGTCTCTGAATCCGGACTCCCCTTTTTCGGCAAAAATCTGCGATATCGATTTATGATAACGGTTCTCAATATAATGATCAAGATCAACAAACGTAAGATTTGCTTTCTTCGCAATAATCTTGCCCAAAGATGTTTTCCCTGTCCCCATATATCCTATCAGAAAGACTCTTTTCATCATGCCGTTTTGTTAATTTGTTACGATTAAGAAGATAAATGTTTAAAGAGCAAATTTAAATGATTTTAATATTAATCAAAAAATTATTATCTGTAAGTTTGCGACAGAATTTACTAAAATCGTTTTTATATGGCAAACTTTAAATATTATGTTGTTTGGGAAGGTCACGTACCGGGTATATATGAGACCTGGGAAGATTGTCAGCTTCAAATAAACGGATACAAAGGAGCTAAATATAAAAGCTTTAATTCTAAAGAACAGGCTATCGAAGCATACCGCTCAAGCCATAAAGACTATGTAGGCATTATTAATGCTGTAGCCAAAGCTATCAATTCTGCTCCGGTAGAACATCCTATTATTAAAGAGAGTCTTGCGGTAGATGCCGCTTGCAGCGGAAATCCCGGCAAAATGGAGTATCGTGGAGTTTATGTAGCCAACAATACTGAAGTATTTCGTATCGGGCCTCTTGAGGACGGGACAAATAACATTGGAGAATTTCTTGCTATCGTACACGGTCTTGCTCTTCTTAAGCAGCGCGGTTTAAATCTTCCGATATATACAGACAGCGTAAATGCTATGCTCTGGGTAAAAAATAAGAAATGTAATACCAAGCTCGAACACACCGACCGCAACGATAAGATATTCGAAATGATAGAAAGAGCCGAAAACTGGCTTAAAACAAATACATTTACCACAAAAATATATAAATGGGAGACTAAACAGTGGGGAGAGATACCCGCTGACTTCGGCAGAAAATAATCTTTTTCGCTCTACCGTTGTTATAAAGGTATAAACCTATGTGATATACCCGACATGATTATTGGATACGACGCTAAAAGAGCTGCTGCCAACAGAACAGGACTTGGCAATTATAGTAGATCTGTGATTGAATATATCGCAAGAAATTCTCCTGCATGCGATATCAGATTATTTGTACCTAACGGATGCAGACAAGATCTGATTAAATATTTGATAAATATTGAGAATATCAACTTATCATATCCTTCTGATAAGATCTCTACGTTATCCACCGCTCTGTGGAGATCATCCCTAATTAACGGAGATATAAAAAAAAACAATATAGATATCTACCACGGGCTAAGCAATGAGCTTCCCTTTGGTATATCACGCTATAATGTAAAGTCCGTAGTTACTATCCATGATCTCATTTTTCTTAAATATCCCGAATACTATAACTTTATTGACAGAAGCATATACTCTGTTAAAGCAAGATATGCGTGTACCAATGCCGACAAAATAATTGCGGTCAGCGAAAAAACGAAGAAAGACATTATCCATTATTATGATATCAATCCCGATAAGATTGAGATCGTTTACCAAAGCTGCAGTGATATATTCCGCAAAAAAGTATCTGACAATGAAATAACAAGAGTCAGACATAAATATATGCTTCCAAAGAACTATATACTTAATGTTGGTACAATAGAAAAACGTAAGAATGCCCTTGCCATCGTAAAAGCGATGAATGGCATAAGTAAAGACACTTCCCTTGTTATTGTTGGTAAAAACACCCCATATACCGAAACAATAAGAAAATATATATACGCAAACTCTCTTTTTGACAGAGTAAAGATTATTCACAATGTCCCTGATATAGACTTACCCGCTATTTATCAGGGTTCAAAAGTATTTGTGTATCCATCTTTTTATGAGGGGTTCGGAATACCTATTATTGAAGCTATACATTCCGGCGTACCCGTTATAGCTGCTAAGGGATCATGCCTTGAGGAGAGCGGAGGCGACGGAGCTCTCTACGTAGAACCGACCGACACTATTGATTTACGAGATAAAATCAATCTAATTCTTAAACATCAGAATGTAAAATATATGCTTAAAACAAAAGGAGAAAAGCATATAGCGAAGTTTAATAATGACAATCAGTCGGAGAAGATAATAAAGATATATAACGAATTAATGTATGGCAGATGAAACATAATATACTTCTATTAGTTACTGACACTTAATGAGACCGATATGAAAATCCTTTATGATTCACAATGTTTCACAATGCAGCAAGCTGGCGGCGTATCAAGATATTTCGCTACTCTTGCCAACAGAATACCCGAAGTTGACAAAGGCATAGAGACACATATATCTATGCTCTACTCCAGAAATAAATATCTGAACATCAAATTTCCTTTACAAAACGGAATAGGAAAAATGATTCTTGGTTCAGAAAATGGGTTATACGAAAAGTTTAATCATAATTACTCTTTAAAAGAGATAAAGAAAAGAAGCTTTACGTTATTTCACCCCACTTACTATAACCCTGAATTTTTATATTATAAAGGGGAGATACCTTTTGTGGTTACAATTCACAACATGGTACATGAGCTTTATCCTGACTTCTCTTCAAACGCAAATCTGATCTCGATGAGAAAGAGAACGCTTTGTCATAAAGCAAACAGGATAATTGCGATATCTGAAACGATAAAACGTGATCTGGTAAGGACTTTCAGAATAAACGAAAACAAGATACAGGTCATACATCAGGGCAATATGATCATTTTGCCTGACACAATTAACAACTCCGTGCCAATATATGATTCATATATACTGTATGTCGGAGAAAGACATTCGGGTTATAAAAATTTCATCCCGTTTATAAAAAGCATTGCCGCTATCTTAAAGAAGGAGAATTTAAAACTTGTATGCGCCGGTTCCGCGCCATTTAGTAAAAACGAACATATCCTATTTAATGAGTTAGGGATAAACTCTCTCTGCCATCATGTGGACGCAAACGAAGATGAACTTCTTTCTTTATATAAAAATGCTGTTTGTTTTATTTACCCATCCATGTATGAAGGATTTGGATTGCCTATCCTTGAAGCATTCGCATGTCACTGTCCTGTATTATGCAGCGACAACAATGGGTTTAATGAAGTTGCCGGAGACGCAGCCATATTCTTTAAGCCCGACAATAATGAAGATATGCAAAACTCCATTGAGCACTTTATTAAAACAGAATCGCATGCCGACATAGTCGAAAAAGGAGTAATTCAGCTCAACCGCTTCCCTATAGAGCGTACTATAAAAGAGACGGCATCTCTATACAGAGACCTGGAGTGATCTGTTTAGTAAAACCTTTCTTTAATTTATTTATATAATCATGGAATTAGCTAATGCACACATAGCATCAGCCAATTCCACATGTATAAGTAGATATATTTGTATTTTGAAGTTATCCTCCTGTTCGCAGTGAGCGGAAATATTTCTTTTGCTCACTATCGTAATGCTCGATAGCATAACTTAACGTCATCGCCGACATTAACGGTGCATACTCCGTAAGAAAATCATTAAGTACATCTCTGTTCTTCTTCCCTACTTCACGAAGCATCCAGCCCACGGCTTTTTTAATCAGATCATGAGGATGAGACAAAAGCATTACCGCAATTCTCAAAGTATCTTCATAATCATTATTACGTATCATAGTCCACGTACTTACTATTGAAACCCGCTGTTCCCAAAGATTAGTACTGTTTGCAAATTTATATAGTATATCTCTGTCAGAGATATTACTTAATCTTTTATCCGACAACCATAAGCCTAGAATCTTAGGAGCAGACAAATCAACAAGGTCCCAGTTATTAGCTTTATGACAGTTATTAATATAAAAGCTTACTATATCTTTCAGAAGTAAAGGGTTATTCTTGTTCTTTGCATATTTCTCAACAAGGATAGTAAAACCGCAAACTCTCACTTCATGAACCTCATCAATTATCAGAGCCAGGACATCATCAAACGACACATCTGCGAAACGCTTTGCCACGATCCTGTTTTGGGGAACTTTTACACCCCAGAATATATCGCCATGCCCATATTCCCCCTCCTTCGTTTTGAAGAAGTTTGAAAGAACCGCCACCTTCTCTTTATCGGCATATTCATAAAGAGCGGCTTTAATCTCATCTGTTCTCATTTGTCAATTAAATAAGTTGTCGTCAGAAAATGATTTGTCTATAAATGATTAACCTTACTGATCTCTTTGTCTTCAAAGAAATTTATAATATTCCTTGAAACAAAGGCAGCCATCTCATTTCTCACATCATGAGTCTGTGTACCAATATGAGGTGTTATTATTACGTTATCTAGTTCTAGCAACTCTTCTGACACTTTATGTCCGAACTCAAAAACATCCAGACCGGCTCCCCATATACGTTTTTCTTTTAAAGCTCTCGCCAACGCAAGTTCATCAACAAGCGGCCCCCTTGCCGTATTTATTAGCACGGCAGTTGGTTTCATCATATTAATCGTTCTCTCATTTATCACATGATGAGTATGACTTGTATGTGGCGCATTAAGAGAAATAACATCCGAACTCGTTATTAATTCATCAAGAGATACAAGACGTGCGTTAAGTCTATGCTCAATATCTTCTGCCAGACGAGTACGATTATAATAAACTATATTCATACCCGAAGCTACAGCCCTTCTCGCCAAAGCCTGACCAATGCGCCCCATCCCGATTATACCTAAAGTCTTTCCCCAAAGAGAATACCCAAGATTATCAAGAAGCTTCCATGAAATTTCTCCGGGTATACGAAGACGACGATTACAGTCGGACACTCTGCGCATAACGTCAAGCATCAGACCCATTGCGATATCGGCAGTCGGCTCAGTGACAGGGTCGGGAGTATTAGTCACCTGAATCCCTTTTTCTGTGGCATAAGCCACATCAATATTATCAAAGCCTGCCGCGTAGTTGGATACGATTTTCAGATTGACACCTTTATCCATTAGGTTTTTATCTACCGGGAAGTTATACATAGACTGAAGAACTTCAGCCTCCGGTATCATATCCATCACCTCTTCATAAGTGAAAGATTCACGTCCTTCAGGAGGAAAAACAACATCAAATTTTTTCATTAGTTCAGAATAACCTTCTCTGAACATATTATACGTAACAATAACCTTTCTCTTCATAATATGTGAATAGATCGGAAGAGCACACGTCTGAACTCCAGTCACCGCTCATTATCT
>CAMTOT010000127.1 GCA_947074165.1 uncultured Bacteroidales bacterium | reverse complement strand
AGCAACAAAGCGAGACATAAGAGTAAATTGTTGTTTATTTTGTTTTTCAAGAAGAGGACGCAATCCGAGTAAAGTAACGGTACCTGAATTTCGAACGTTGGCTCTTCCATTTAAAGATTGAGTTTAATATAGTTTATGGACATTCGACAAAATCTATTTGTATAAACAATCGCAATCCAGAACCAAAAAACTGGTATGAAAACGCTATGTTTGACTACTCGATAAGCGACAAAGAAGCTACATATACAGAAGCTAAATTCACAGTCAAAAAAGAAGATGGATCAGTTTTATTTGAATCAATAGAAAATTCTATATTAACAGGTACTAAACAGACATTCGTTCTACCAATAGAACTTGAAACAATCGATGAAGAGAATTTTAATCTTACCGCTGAAATTACAGATGAGTCAGGTTTTATATCTGAAACTCTCGGATTTGAGATAATTAATAGTGAGGGGTTTGGCGCTCAGGCTGGAGTTGTATTTCAGATGAGTCCTAAATATAGGACAAACAGTCAGAACGATGCTATGATTATGTATAATGATGTTACTGGAGATAATATCAATTGTGTATGGTCAGGAGTAAACTGGGCTAATGACGGATGGATTACATCCACTTACAACGGAGCTAAATGTTTACGTCTGAATACCGGAGCTAAGGTTATCATTGATTATAAGCCTTTTGAGCGCGAATGTGCGAGAACCGGCAAAGTGATTGAATTTAGCTACCGACTGTTTAATATCACTGATTATTCTAAGGTTGCAATTAAGATTGGGGACAGATTGCAGATTCAGCCGGATCTTATTTATATCGGCTCATCAAACCTTAATAACGAAGAAAATCAATCAATCCCGACTGATAACGACGAAAGAATACATGTTGCAATAAATATACTTCCTGATGCTTATGGTGTCAGTGGCTTTAATATTGCCTCTATTTATATAAATGGAGTAAGACAGAGAGCATTCTTGTATCAGTCAAATGATTACTGGGCCGATAATAATAAAATAGAAATAGGCTCTGAAAATGCAGATATAGATTTATTTGGTATAAGAATGTACAATACCGGACTTGGGTCTACATCAATATTTAAAAATTATATAAACTGGCTTGGTGATAATGATGTAAAAACAACGTTGGTTCAGAAAAATGACGTATTCAATGCGGAAGGTACTGCTTTAGATTTTGAAAAGCTAAAACAGAGTCATAATATATTTGTGTTCGATGTGCCTTTCCCAAATTTCAATGACACTTCAAGCAGATACGGTAATGTAGAGTTATTTTATCATAAAACACCGGAGCTGAACTGTAAAATTACTAATGTTCAGATTGCGGGACAAGGTACTAGCTCCATGAAATATATGTTTTGGAATCAACGCTTCAGACTTGATAGGGATAAATCGAAACCAAGTGTTATTACTTACGCAGATGGTTCTATTGCGTATAAAACATTCAGGATGTTCTATGGAGTTCCTAAGACTTCTGATGTGACTGCGAAGAAAAACTTTGCTTCTTCAATGCAAGATCACAAGGCTGGTGCTTGCTCTACTTATACGGATGCATGGAAATTATGCGGACTTACAAATGATGCTATAGAATTAGATCCAGAGGTCCGTGTAACGGTATATCAGGAGCCTTTTATGGCATTCTATAAATACACGAACGAAGAGGGTCAACTTATGTATGAGTGTCAGGGAGAATTTACAGCCGGACCTCATAAGGGAGACAAAAATTGTTTCGGTTATAATAATACTACATTTCCAAATCTTATAACAGGTGAAATTTGTGATAACTCTCCTTTGATGGGTTTATTCCGTATTCCCTGGAACTGGAATTATGTGAGTTGGGATGACTCAGGAGAACTACTGATGTTTAACGGCGAGAAGAATTTTGAATTTACAATAGGTCAAGGCAAAATAGAAAGATTTAGAGCTGCATACAATTTTGTATATCTATGCTCCACTCGTTTACAGCCATGGAATAATACTCTTGATGCACTCAATGACAACGTGACGAACTATCGCTCATCAGGCGTGGAATACTGGATAAGTTCAAAATCAGATCCTAACTATGGTTGTTTGGCTTGGTATTGTAATCCTATCGGTAGATTTATATTATCGGACCTTGGGGATGGAGACGGAGTTATAAATATATTTGACCAACTTGATATTAGTAAAACGATAACAGGAACAGACTCAGAAATAAACAATCTCTTTATTACCACAAGAAAGAATAGATTCATGGCCGGTATCAGTCAGCACTGGAATCTTAATGATGCTATATTTCATCATAACTTCACTGAATTTGTAG
This sequence comes from uncultured Bacteroidales bacterium, assembly GCA_947074165.1. Lineage (GTDB taxonomy): Bacteria > Bacteroidota > Bacteroidia > Bacteroidales > JAUNSR01 > JAUNSR01. The sequence goes on along the minus strand of CAMTOT010000127.1, from coordinate 5,431 downwards.
CCGGTACGGATAATAGAGCGAAAAACTGTTACCCTTACTCTTTCGGCGGCACATTTCAATGGCGACAAGACGACTTAGATACTATATTTCCGATCAACAACCAAGGGCAAATATCGAAGCCTTATAGTTGTGAGGTACATGACCTTTATGATGCAGGTATACCGGTATGGAACGGTGAGACAAGCAACTTCTGGAATCTGCTTGAAGACTGTTTTGATAATGAAATCAAACTCGGCATGCATAAGTTTTTAAACGCTCTTGTTGTTATGGGAGGGCAGACTAGCGGACTTTATGCTGACAGGATATTAAAATGGTATGAAAAATATTTTGTTGCTATTAAGCATAGCTACCCTGTTAATGTGATTAATGAGGATGCAAAAAATATATATGACTATTCTAAGCAACTACAGCTAAACGGGCAATATGTAAATGACACTGATGCTATTAGTCAGTCTTTAGGTGATTTGTACTCCGCAGAGATGGCTTGGGTAAAAAAACGTATACAGTATATAATGTCTAAATACTCATATGGCGAGTATTCCGCTAATGGAACTGATTCTATTAATGTCAGAGCGGCCGGTAATGAAATTATATATACTATTACGCCAGCCATAGATTTATATCCTGCCATCGCTTCCGGTACATCTATTGTACGAGGCCAAAGAACCTCGGCAGGACAATCCTGTAATGTTGTAATTGACTTAGGCGGAACGGCAGACCAACAGAATATAATACAGGGTTCAAACTGGCTTCAGGATATTGGAGAGTGGCATAATAAAAGCGTATTTGGCAATATGATTGTTCGCGGCAGAATGCTAAAAAACTTAACGCTTGGTCATCAAAGTGATGAGATAAAAATTAAGATTACGGGATTGACTGTTGCCGGATGTGATGCATTGGAAAACATTGATTTAAGGAGAATTTCTACATTACAAGGAACATTGGATGTATCCAGCTGTGGACATCTAAAGCGTATATCAGCAAGCGGTACAAATCTTAGCCAGATTAAACTACCTGATGGCGGAGCTTTGGATTATATTCAATTCCCCGAATCCACTGCTTATCTAACGCTGAAGAACTATCCTGTTCTGCAAGCGAATGGAATAGATATAGATAGTTGCAAAAAGAATATAACAGACTTTTTTGTAGCTAATTGCAAAAGACTTAACTCGCTTAATCTCCTTGAGCAAATAATTATAAGCCAAGAATCACAAGGAACGGATCATAAATTAAAACGAGTAAGAGCCATTGGCTTTAATAGTACTTATTCCGGGACAGATGGAACTTTGGCTATGGATAGACTATCGCGTTTAGCTGATGGAAGTTACACAGGATTAGATAGTTCTGGGATTAGTACCGATGATACTCCACTTCCGGTGCTTGAGGGAAGTATAACTCTTAACTGTAACGTTTATAAAGATGCAATAGATACTTTATCTTCTACATATCCTAAAATCGACTTCATAATGTTAGGAGATTATTTTATAAGATTTGCTGATAGTGAAGTTTTGAGTATATGCGCTACTAAGTGGGGTGATGCAGCTGGGAACACTATTACAGATGTTCAAGCCAGTAAAGTAACTAATAGTCAGCTAGGAACTACTTTTAGTGGTAATGATGATATTACTTCTTTTAATGAATTAGAATGTTTTACTTCTGTAACAGAAATACCTACTAATGCTTTTAAAGATTGTGATTATTTAAAAAGCATCTGGTTAGGTGATAGAATCACTAAAATCAATAATGCGGCTTTTGGTTGGACTCCGAGTTTAGAAATTGAAGATTTAAATTTACCTAATCTAACTTATCTTGGGACACAGGCTTTTAGACAAAGTAAGGTTAAGAAGATAAGTAATTTAGGCAAGATTACTTCAATTGGAAGTGAAGCATTTATAAATAACACTTTGCTTACCGATGTTAATTTGCCAGATACAGTTACTTCTATAAGCACATCTCTATTTAGTGGGTGTATTAATCTATCTGAAATAGATTTAACGAATGTAGTAACATTAAATAATAATGCCTTTTACAACTGCAAATCTTTACCTAAAGTACTTAGACTTCCTAATGCGACAGGCCAGTTTGGTGGGTATGCTGTATTTAGTGGGACTGGTATAGAGAGGATTGTAGATTTAGGTTCTATTACGTCTATAGCGTGTGTGAACGCATCTAATACATCTATGGCATTTGCAGGTTGTGAAAGTTTATTATACTGTAGATTTCCAGCAACATTAAAAAGTCTAAAAAGTATTGGGGGGCAAGGTGGTACTGTATTTCAGTGGAATACAAGAATACACACTATTATCTTCGAAGGAATAATTCCTCCTGAGTGGACTCCGTTATGTCCTACTAATAATTATGTATATAAGGTGTATGTACCAGATGAAGCATTAGATACTTACAAAACTGCTACAGGTTGGGTCGGTATTGCAAGCCGAATTTATCCTATATCAGAACTACCAACTGAATAAATCTAAATACTATGAGAATAAACGGTAATATAATAGAAGCTGAATCTGGCTATATACTAAGAAGAAAGTATGATGAACAGCCAGCAGGTGAGATAGTCTATTTAGGTATGTGTTACTGGTTAGATGGAAAGAGATGTGAGCCATTCCATGAATTACCAGAACACTACGAAGAGATTGAGGAAATAGAACAAAACGAAGAGTAATTATGGGAATTTTTTTAAACAGCGGATTCAGAGGTTTTCTTGCATCATGTAAGGAAACTATATCAGGGTTTATGGAGCACTTTCAGGATGGATTTCTGGGCTATGGTTGGAAAATATGGGAATACTCCACAGGTAAATACAAACTTACCATAGACTCAATAACGGTCAGAGAAACAATGCTTATCTTCGATATGCTTGTATCAAAGATACGGGCATTGAAAGGCAGTCTTATCATATCCAACGGCAACGGTAAGATAAAGTTTGTAGAGACAGACGACAATAATGTCTATATCACGCTTGAGGACGAAGATATGAGCTTTGTCGCGGATGACTATCTGCGATGTCAGACTCCAGATTCAAACTACTGGGTACTTATAACGGAGATTGACACTCAAAACAGAATAGTTATCCCGATTAGCGAATTTACTCCATACACAATGCCTGTTCAGGGGGACGATGTGGTGCAATTTGGAAATCTTTCGAATACAAACAGACAGTCTGTCATATACATATCCTGTAACGAGGGCAGTAAGCCAACAATACAGCTTCTTAACGGGGTTAATTCACGCGATATAAGCAACAATACTAAGGTTAAGATTGATACTGACGGCCTATACTCTCTCGATGGAGAGGTAGTTAATTATAATGAATTTGGCGAACTCATTACTCACCTTAAAAAAGATGGGTCGGGATTACTTGCTAAAGGTAATATCGTTTGGGATAAGAACGGTAATATCACATTTGGACCTGACGTTAAGCTATCCTGGAATGATTTGACACCTGAAGATAAACAAGACTTCGTTGATGCGGTTGTAGATAATATTGAAATACCAGCAGGTAAAGACGGAGCTGATGGAAAAGATGGAGTCAACGGGAAAGATGGTGTGAATGGCGTAGACGGTACAAACGGAGTCGATGGTAAGGATGGAACCAATGGTACAAACGGAACTAATGGAGTAGATGGTGCCGACGGAGCTGATGGAAAAGACGGAGCGGACGGAATGTCCTTAGTATTTAGAGGTAACGTAGCTTCTATACCTGTAAATAAATTTGGAGCGTCTAAACTTCTTGAAGACATCATTTTTAGAGTTTATTCACGTACAGGCTCTTCTCCTGAAGTTCCTTGCAGTTTATATTATCCAAGTTTTTACTGTTATTCGGGATCGAATAAATTGTCAGAGTTTATTGATAGTGTATCATCCTCTTCATTAATTATTACTGAAGACGCACTTGAGACTCATCAAGACGATAGCCTTACACATATAATATTATCGTGGGGAACTACTCCAGGCGATAATGACATTTATTCCATTATTCTACCTACCACCAACGATGGTTTAGACGGTTCTAAAGGAAAGGATGGAGTTGATGCAAATCTTCTTGATTGGGTTAGGGAATGGGATTCTGGTAAAACCCAAATAGACGGAGAATCAGTTATAACTCCCAAGATATTTGCAGGTTCCAACTCAGCAACAACAGGAATAACAGGCGTTATGATGGGGCGTGTTGGGAGTTCTTATGGATTGTATGGATTCAAGAAAGGTGCTGTTACTTTTAGTATTGATGCATTAACCGGTGATGCATGTTATTCAGGTCAGGTAGAAGCAGAATCTTTCTCCGCAAAGATGGCTGACGGGGCCAGCTTCAATATAAATCCCGGAGATTCTATTGCAAACTTTACTAACAAAAACGGTTTTAAATCAATTGTATTTGGCACAGATAGCCTTCTCGGGGATTTTTTTGCAGTTAAAACATCCACAGGATCTTCAATTAATATTTACGCGACTGGTCGTATTGAACTATCTACACCATATGGTTCTATATCTCTAAATGCGGCAGCTGGTGGATTCGGAATATCTCGTTCAGATGGGAGTCTTTATTTTGATACTGCGACAGGTTCTTTGAAAATATCCAGACCGGATGGATCTCTCCTAAATATATCTGTAGACAGTTGTATTTCTTTTTCTAAAGATGGCAATACAGTAACTATCTCTGATTCTTTGATACAGGCTAAACAAGAATTTCATAATCTAACAATAGCTCTTAACCTATTAGAAGGTGAAAGTGAAATTTCTATGGCAAACAATAATGGGAACATGAAGATGAGTCTTGGTTATTCAGGCATGACTAATATATATTGCAGCTCTATACCTCATTATGATAATGTTTCCAAGGGATATATATGCCGTAATAATTCAAACGCACTTTATATAAAACCCTAATCATTATGGTAATACGCAACTCTATTATCCCCTTTAAAGGCTTTGCTGCTATAAATATGTTTGGCGTGATATTTATACGACGCGAAACGGTAGTGACAGAGGTGATGCTTAATCATGAAAAGATCCACACTTGTCAAATGAAAGAGTTTATGTTTATATTTTATTATCCAGTTTACTTATTAGAGTGGTTTATTCGATTATTCTTAAAAGGAAATGCAGATCGCAATAGATCATGCGAACGAGAGGCTTATGAACATCAAAGAAATCTAAACTACCTGAAGGAACGTAACCGTTTTGCCTTCTTAAAATTTATAACTCCTAACTTAACTCGTTTATGCATGTATGATAAATTAAAATCTTTCGTTCGCACGCATGATAAAATAGCACACTTTATCGGTGGTTGCTTTCTATCATTATCATTCTCTGTTCTGCGCAAGTTTATGACCGATAAATTATCTTTTATTGTCAGTTTCTTAATCTTGCTGAGATCGGAAGAGCGTCGTGTAGGGAAAGAGTGTACGTCCTTGTGTAGATC
>CAMTOT010000126.1 GCA_947074165.1 uncultured Bacteroidales bacterium | reverse complement strand
GAGATTTACACCAGGACGTACACTCTTTCCCTACACGACGCTCTTCCGATCTATCATTAGAATCAGAGTTTATAGGCTCCGGCAGAAGAGACTGTTCACTCCACTCATTGCCGTGAAGCTTGTTTCTCGATGCAATATTTGAATAGTTATTATCTGTCAACACCGAATATATCTGTCTGTCGCCTCGTTGAGTTTCAAATACGGGTTTATTTTGTTCGGCATATTTATTATTTGCTTTTCTTGCTGAAATTATATGTCCGTTCTCATCGCTTAGTTTGAAGTAGTTAAAGAACTCTGCCTTATTTACAATAATACTGTCTATAATTTGTATATTTTCCACTCGGTCAAGTGCGGTCTTAAGCAGCTCAGCATTTTCAATAAGCCTTTCTACTTCGGCTGTTTCCTCCGGCTTTTTCTTAATGAAACTAAGATATACTTTATAATTCTCTATAGCCCTGTCAAACTGATACAGCTTAACACATGTATTGGCAAGATATAGAAAAGATGTTTGCACTCTGTTTTTTGCAGCAAATGTCAGGTATTTCTCCGCTTCGGCATAGTCGCCTGTTTCATACAGAGCTTCTCCATACCATTTATTTACATCTGCTCGTTTGGGATATTTTTTTATTAATTCGTCAAAAGCAATTTTCGCTTGAGAGTATTCTTTTTTATTTATATAATCACGACCCTGCTCAAGAGTCTGAGCATGTAATGTTAGTGTTCCGGCCAAAATCAAAGAAGCGGCAATCGCTCTAAACATAAAAATTTTATTCATCTTAAAAATCTTATCTTAATAGCATAAGTTGTTTCCAATAAAGACAAAGCTACTAAATTTTTTTTCATAAAATGTTAATAGATTATTAATTACTTGACACCTGTTAATTTAAATATATAATTTTGTGCTATGGCAAAATATACGCAGGAAGAGATTCTTTTTAATAAAATAGAGCGCAAAATGCGCAAGGCAATGGTGGATTACCGTCTCATTGAAGATGGCGACAAAATTCTTATAGGATTATCAGGAGGTAAGGATTCTCTTGCTCTGGTTGATTTGTTGGGTCGAAGACAAAAGATACTGAAACCGAAGTTTAAGGTTATTGCAGTTCATATTTCTATGTCAAATATAGGTTACGTCTCAGATATTGAATATTTGCGTACTCATTGTGAGAAAAACGGTGTTGAGTTTTTCCATCATACAACGAGCCTTGATATGAGCACAGACAGTCGTAAATCACCATGCTTTCTTTGCTCCTGGACACGCAGGAAGACTATGTTTACTCTTGCAAAGCAATTTGGTTGTAATAAAATTGCTTTAGGGCATCATCAAGATGATATTCTACAGACACTACTTATGAATATGACTTTTCAGGGAGCATTCGGGACTATGCCTCCTATATTGAAAATGAATAAATTTGAGATGACTATTATACGCCCTATGTGTCTTGTTGCGGAAAGTGATATTGTTAAACTTTCTGAATCTCTAAATTATGTTTCCCAAAAGAAAAAGTGTCCTTATGAGGAGTCCTCTTCTCGTCCTGAGATGAAGCAGGTTATAAAAATGCTTGAAGGCATGAATGAGATGGCAAGATATAATTTATGGTCTTCTATGACTAATATTCAGAAAGAATATCTTCCCGAAAAATAGGCATTTATCTTTTTTATTGATTCATAAAAGTGAAGCACTCTATTAAATAGATGTGCTTTTTTTTGTCGCAATTTATATATGTTAACTAACAAATGTTAATAGTGTTAACGATATAAGATTAATTATTAATTTTGACGCAGTATGGGACATCATATTTCTGTGATTTTATGTTCGAATCATAATAAATGTTTAATTTAACAAATCTTGTCTGCTTGTTTAAATGGTAATATTGATATCATCACAACCAGTTATTGCACCATCGATGTATGTATATTATGTCGTTGCATTGCTCTCTGTTATTTTAATAATAATCTTAATTGTAGTTGTTTTTCTAACAAGTAAGATTAATAAAGTAATAAGCGACTCTATTAGCTCCAAAAAACGTTACAAGGATTTAATAAGGGAAAAAAATAATATCATTAATACCCTCAATCTTGCGCTAAGCTCAGCTAATATGCTTAGTTGGCATTATGATTTAAATGCCGGTTATATACGAGTAACTGATAGTAATTTAAAAGCTCACTTATATAGAGAGCAGCAATTGAGCGAATTCACTCATGCTGACGATGTCGGTAAGTTAATCAGGTATATATATTATAGCCTTGATAAAAAAAGACACGGCAGCGAAAAAGTGCGTGTGAAGTTGTATGACGAAAATTACCGTACTTATGAATTACATTCATTTGTAAAATATGATTCAGACAATAGAGCTATCGCTATTTATGGTATTGCGATTGATATGTCGGAAATAATTAGCTATCAGAATGAGCTAAAGAATAAAATAAATCTACTTGAGACTATTAATAAAAATATGCCAATAGGTGTGATTTCATTAGATAAATGTGGAGTCATAAAAGAAATAAACGATTATTACTGCAAATTATTAAATATAAAAGACAAATATCAGATTATAGACAAGGCAAAATTTACAAATTATCTCGACCCTGACGGATTTTTTTATAACGACCTGATGAAGGGTAAAATTATAAGGGGAAAGATGTTTTATGAATTCTTACCTGCATGTCTGAAAAATACAAAAGATAATTCATTGCAACATCATTCTAAGTTTGATGTGATTTGTACGGCAACATTTGATGAAGATATGAATGTATCCGGTTTTGTATTATTGTTTATATCAATAACAGAAGCTTATGAGTATCAGGCAAGAATAGATGAACTGCAAAATAATATTGCGCTCGCGCTTGATGCCGGAGATATGTCTGCGTGGATGTATGACTGTCAAAGTCGCGAATTTTCTCTTATCCATGGTGAGTCAATTAATAATGGTCTAATGACCTACCGACAGGCTGAACTTATAACTGATCCTGAATACCATCGCTATTTTGATGAAGCAGTTGAAAATCTAAAAGCAAAAGTTACAGATAAGGCCAGAATTACAACCAGATTTAAAGTTAATGGTGAATGGGTTTGGAATTCTTGTGCCATGGCTTCGGTTCCATCCTCAGATGGAGTTGTACGTCATATTACCGGCATAAGAAAAGATATAACAGGTGAGATTAAAACTCGTGAACTCATTGACAATACATTAGTACAGCTTGAAAAGAGCCACGAACTTGCTATAAAAAATGAGATACATCTTAATACAATTATAAATAACACAAATTCTGCTATTGCGTATCTTGACAATAATTTTATTGTGCAAAGTACCAATACGCATATAGTGTATAACGGGATATTTAAGGAGCATTTTAAAAAAGGACAGAAATGTAAGCCTCTGTTCAATAATATGTTACTTGATTGCGACGATTGTCCGATACAGCTGGCTCTAAAGACAAAGATCATCCAGCAAAAAACAATAGAAGCATATGGTGACAGAACCTTTGATTTTCTGGCAATCCCAATTCTTGGCACTAATAATCTTATAGAAGGTATCGTATTAAAGATAGATGATGTGACAGAAACTCGTAAAATAATAAGAGAGCTTAGAATCGCTAAAAAGAGAGCAGAAGAGTCAGACAAACTAAAGTTGGCCTTCCTTGCTAATATGAGTCATGAAATACGAACACCCTTAAATGCTATCGTTGGTTTCTCTGATTTAATTCAGCATTCAGATAATAAGTCTGATAAAGAGAAATTTGCTAAGATTATAAAGGAAAATAATGAAATACTCTTGCAGCTGATTAATAATATCCTTGAAATTTCATGGATAGAATCAGGAATGCTGGATCTTTCGTTCTCTGAATTCGATGCTTCGCAACTGCTTGATAATTTAATTTCAGATTATACAGTTCGTAATTCACATAGAGAAATAAAGCTCACATATGAAAAGAACATTGCAGAGCATAAGATGTATTCCGATAAAAAGCGTATAAATCAGATAGTTGGTAATCTTATAAATAATGCCTTCAAATATACTGTAGAAGGAGAGATATTAATAACAATTGCCGCACATAATGGAGGCATATTAATCTCTGTAAAAGACACAGGAATAGGCATCAATAAAGAAAAACAGCATTTGTTGTTCCGTAAATTTGAGAAACTCGATAATTTTGCTCAAGGTTCAGGGCTTGGGCTTTCTATAGTAAAAGCTGTCGTTGAGTCCTTAAAAGGAGACATCAGCGTAGAGTCGGAAGAAAATAAAGGGTCAACCTTTAGTGTGTGGTTACCAGATAATATCTCCGCGGAATAGTTTTATAGAAAATCTATCAATATCAATTGACGCAAGTGTCATTGATATTGAGAGATTTATATTTATAGTAAGCTCATATTATTATCAACTTTATAGTCGGATACCATCTCTATAATTTTTGCGCCATACACCTCTACGATTCTTTTTCCGATACCGGGAATAGATAAAAGCTCTTTTTCTGTCATAGGTAACTTATTTGATATTCCTATTAATGCTTTCTGCTGCAGAATAGTATATACAGGCATATTCTTCTCGTCGGCTTCATCCTTCCTCCACTTTCGTATAATGTTATATAGTCCGGGATGCTCAATATCAGAAGATATTTCTACTTTCTGAATTTTTGGCGCAGCCTGCTTTTTGGGTGACTCTTTTTCTATAGCCGCTTTAGACTTAGCTTCAAGATAGTCTGTTGTATTAAAACCGCTCACAGCCTTTTCAAGAGTTAAAACCTTTAGATTTACCGAGTCTTTAAGAAGGGTATACTCCTTTTCAACTTGTTTGGCAAGCTCTTTATTATCTATCTCCGGATTTGTATTCTCAATAAGTGGCAATAAAATTCTTTTTGTGTTCTCAAGAAAATAAATTGCCCCTTTTTTTATTCGGTCTTGTATCACCTCATTTTCCTCACAATCATATATACCCTTTGTCAGGCCATGTAGTTGATTATGAAAGCGGGCTCCTACCTGCACAAGTGTATTATCTGTCTCTATCAGAACCTCTTTATATTCTTTCACAAGCGACGGATATAGTTTTGTCAGATGTTCATCAAATATACGTGTGAGATGCTGCATCCTTAGGAACAGAGATTTATAATCAAAGAGTTCGCATACCAAATCAAGAAAATATCTTTGTTTGGCTAAATCAAGCTGTTCATTGTTCGGTTGATTTTGCTCAGACCGTCTGTTGAATTCTTGTATTGTCTGATCACATAGCGCTGCAGACTGCATTCGTATAGGAGTGCTTAAAACCAGACCCTCTATAGAGCGGCATCTGCTTAAAGCTACATATACCTGTCCGTGCGCAAATGCCTGGCCCGCATTAATTATTGCTCTGTCAAAAGTAAGTCCCTGGCTTTTATGTATTGTTATAGCCCATGCCGTTTTAAGAGGATACTGAGTAAATTTACCTTCAATACTTTCAGTAATCTCCTGTGTCTGCTTGTCTATCACGTATTTAGCGTTGGTCCATTCCTGTTGCTCTACAGTTATATTGTCATCACCGCATCTTACAATAATAAAGGTAGATGAGATAGCCGCAATATGACCTATTTTACCATTGTAAAATCTTTTCTCTCCCGATGTGTCATTTTTAACAAACATAACCTGAGCACCTTTTTTTAGATGCAATATCTCATCGGTAGGGTATGAATATTGCGGGAAGTCACCTTCAATTTTAGCCTTGAATTTAAATTCCGGCATGTCAATCTGATCAAGTTTCTTTTGATTTATAGATCCTGCCTGCGCATTATGTGTAGTGAGTGTGATATATCCAAGAGAATCATCAGGATTGAAATCAGGTATATATCTCTTATTTAGTCTGTCTAATGTTTCTGTGTCAAGTCTGTTTTCTCTTATCTTGTTAAGTATATCTACAAACGAAGAGTCAGATTGGCGATACACTTTATCAAGCTCAATAGTCACATAACTATATATATTAAGAGCCTTACTGTTGAAGAAGAACGGCGAGTCATAATATGGCCGCAACATCTGCCACTCTTCATCCCTTATCACCGGAGGAAGCTGTTGCAGGTCGCCAATCATAAGAAGTTGCACACCTCCAAAAGGTTTGTTTCGGTCTTTATACCTTCTTAATATAGTATCTATGGCATCAAGCAGGTCTGCTCTTACCATACTTATCTCATCAATAACAAGCAAATCGAGACTGCGAATTATATTGATCTTCTCTTTACGCAGCATATTTGATCCTTTCTTGTCGTCTGCAAACTGTGTACCCGGTATGAATGGAGCAAAAGGCAGCTGAAAGAAAGAGTGTATGGTCACTCCTCCGGCATTGATTGCCGCCACGCCTGTCGGTGCTACAACAATCATTCGTTTAGGTGATTTTTCGCGAAGTCTGCGCAGGAATGTTGTTTTTCCCGTACCGGCTTTACCGGTAAGGAAAACGTTTATTCCTGTATATTGTATGAAATTATTAGCAAGATTTATCTGTTTATTTTCGCTCATGTTGTCTTTTTCTTATTTCTCTACAGGCATGATAAATACTGATTGATGCTCTGTCATTAATTCCGGATGAAACACCTTAACTAAATCCTTTAAAAGAATATCCGGATTAAAAGGAAATCTTTCATAAAAATCATTTTCATAGCTGTTAATCGCAATAATCCTCCTGTTTTTCCAAGCTGCAAATTCCTTGTAAATGCTCGTCTCATCACTTATATCACTATATGTTATGTCATTTGGTTGATTATATTTGATAAGCCAGAAGTCTGCGTCAATAGCCTCTTCTATCACTTTCTCTGCCGACAGATTTAGAGAGCCGCTATTTTTATTATCTCTCCATATATAATTTGCACCAGCGTCGTTATACATTTTTGCCATATAGCTGTCACCTCCGGGTACATACCATACATTACCATACATTTTTTCAGTAAGTAGGGTGGGGCGGTACTCTAAACTATTTGTAAGTTTAGTTATTTCATTATATCTGTTTTCTACATTATTAAACAGGATGTCTGCTTCATGTTCTTTATCAAAAAAGAAAGAATAAAATTTTATCCATTCAGCGCGTCCAAGCGGAGTGCGCTCCATATAGTCTGCACATTCAAGAATTGGTATGCCAAGTTTCTCAACTGCCCCATAACTGATATTATGGAACGGAGATGTCATTATTAGCTCAGGACTCAGCATTATTATAGTTTCAATATCTGGCGCCGATGCGTTTCCTGCATTAATTACATTACCACTTCTCACCCCTTTTGTTATAGTAGAATCATTTATATAATGTGAGTCACATACGCCTGTAATTTTATCTACAACACCCAATTCACGTAAAATAGCACACTGTATTGCGCCATATGCCACAACACTGCTTACCGGAGTTCTTACTATAATGCCTTCCGGTATATTATCCGGTATCTGCGAATCCTTATCAATGAGAACGTAGCTTTTAAGAACCTTTGTGGTATCCCATGGATTCCTTATCTGAAGGTGTGTATATGTAGAGTCCTTATATATTGCAAATTCGTGTGAGTATTTAACCGTATAGTTGCTTCTTAATAATGATGTTTCTTTTTGTCCACACGAATATATGGAGCATAAAATTGTTACCGATGAAAGTATTGTATAGATAAGTTTTTTCATAACGCAAATTTATAAATTAAATTTTAATGGGAATAAAATCAACATATAGTATTGAGCATTTGTTAAATGTTAGATAATTCTAACAATAATATGATGATAAGCGAAAAACGTGGCACCATGCTCCATGGTGTAGATCGGAAGAGCACACGTCTGAACTCCAGTCACCGCTCATTATCTC
>CAMTOT010000125.1 GCA_947074165.1 uncultured Bacteroidales bacterium | reverse complement strand
CAAGAATAAGCCACACCTCGTCGGTCATATCCTGAGAACCGATTCTCACAACCTGCTCGCCTTCAACATTAGCAACTTCTTCAATCTGAGGTACAGCCGCAAGCAATGCCCCTATGGCTACCTGTCCGGCTGTATAGTTTGTTTTTACCGATGACTCGCCTGTGCCGGCTATTGTCCCCCCTGTTGCAAGAATTCTTATATTCGGCTTTTGTGCAAATGCGGTAAATGCGAAAAGCACCGCTACAATAACCATAATCATTCTGTTAGTTGTAATTCTTACCTTCATAGCAATATAAATTAAATTAATACCTGATAAGTTTACGTTGGTAATTATATTTTATCGATTTTTCATATCGATAATTGTATTATTTATAATATCCAAACTAACAAAGTAACACAGAAAAAAGGTTATGGTTTATTAAGAAAAGGAAAGTGACATTTTTTACATATCATTCAACTACTACACTGTAAATTAAGTTATTGCAAGACAATTAATGTATATAAATATTAAAACACAATATGACCATACAAACATAAACAGGTAATCTTACCCCAAAAGTTCAAGAAGCTGATCCTTAGTCATTTTCTGAACTACATTGCTACCGTCGAGCAATGCGTCTGCAAGATTTTTCTTTGTCTTATGCAGCTCAAGTATCTTTTCTTCAATCGTATTTGTTGTTATCAGACGATATATCGTAACAGGACGAGTCTGACCAATACGATACGATCGGTCTGAAGCCTGCTCCTCTACAGCCGGATTCCACCACGGATCAAGATGAATAACATAGTCAGCCGCGGTAAGGTTAAGACCAACTCCTCCGGCTTTAAGACTGATCAGAAATAATGGCATATCTCCTGTTTGAAACTTCTTTACAAGTTTACCTCTTTCAAGCGTAGGCGTAGAACCGTCAAGATACAGATAATCTATGCCTGCTTTATCAAGCTCATCTTTTATCAAAGCCAAATGCGAAGTAAACTGACTAAAAACAAGCGCTCTGTGATCTGAAGAGACAAGTTCATCAACAAGTTCAAGAAAAGCAAGCATCTTGCTCGATGATGTTTTAATACTTTTATCTACAAGAGATATGTTGCTTGCGGCCTGTCGTAACTTAGTAATCTCAGCAAGAGTCTGTATTGCAGAAAGGGATTTATCTTCCAACTGACGAAAAGCCTCACTACGTATTGATTCATAAAACAAAGACTCTGTCTTATTTTGGTCAATATGCATAACAATTTCCGTCTTACCGGGCAGTTCATTGAGAACTTCATTCTTGGTGCGTCTTAGTAAAAACGGAGAAATAATCTTTTTAAGCGCCTCTTGCTTACTCTTACTTTTATCGATTTCTATAGGCACAATAAAATTGGAATAAAAATGATCAAAAGAACCAAGCAAACCCGGATTCATCACATTAAACAGATTCCATATCTCACTAAGGTGATTTTGTATAGGTGTCCCTGTAAGTAGCAAACGAAAGCGGGCATCTATTTTCATCACTGCTTTTGACATCTTTGCATCTTTATTTTTTATAGTATGCGCCTCATCAAGCACAAGTACATTCCATCTGCGCGAGGTAAGTATATCCACCTCTTTATTCATAATGCCATAAGAGGTAATTACAATATCATATTCAGATGCATTATCTACTATCGCTTTTCTTTCCGCTATTTCTGTATTAAGAATCTTAACAGACAAAGATGGCGCGAAACGCATTATTTCAGACTCCCAGTTATGTATGATTGATGCGGGGACAACTATGAGTGATGGTCCGTACTTTGCTTTGTAAAGTAACATAGCTATTGTTTGTACAGTTTTGCCAAGTCCCATATCATCGGCAAGGCATGCGCCAGCACCCCATTCACTTAACCTTACCATCCAACGAAAACCGGTTTCCTGATAGTCGCGCATATCTGCCTTAAGCTGTTTTGGCACGAATATTTCCATCTCTTCTGCTTTTTCCACTCTGTCTAAAAGATCTTTATACTCCTTGTCTCCTTTTATTTTTACTCCATCGAGTTTAAATGAATTTAGAGACGGAGCTATGAATTCAGGAATCTTAAGAGCACCTTTTTCCTTTGTAGAATACGCATTAAGTGTGTTTATGACTTTTCGTAAGTCTTCGGTGATGAGAGCAAATTCACCATCTCGTATCTCAATAAATTTAGAATAGCGACTCTGCTGATATCTTTTTATTATATCAGAAATAGAGAGTGAAAGCTCCGGATCTATTTTTAGTTCTCCGGTAAGCTCAAACCAGTTTACTTTGCTTTTTATAACGAAAGAGAAGTCGCCGGGACTTATCGTTCCCGTGAATTTAATTTTTACGCCTTTCGGCCACTCAATACGGGCAATATTATCAAATTCTTTTACTGTTTCAAGAAGTTCAAGACATGACTCATGAGATGGTAAATCAATCACGTCATTAATCTCGTCAGAGAAATTAAAATCTATAAGCTCCTTCTTTAGAGATACAAGATTCCTTAGCTCAAGCTTGAAGTTTCGGTCAGCCTTGACTGTTTTACCATCTATCTTGCCAATAACACTTGAGGCTCCTCTGCCGGCTTTACAATATGGCTGCTCTTCGGTAAAAGGCTTCACAAACAGTTCGGCTGTAAAACCGTCATCTTTAGGAAATAGCTGGACGGTAATACGTGAATCAGAATGCACGCTCTCTGATATATCGGTACCATCGATAAGATCAGAATGGACAGTTATATCCTTACTGATCTTACTGATCATGTCTTTAAGCTTATCTTCGGCATTTAATGGAAACATCTTTATTTCACCAATCATTTTTATGATTGATAACTGACGCGTAGTGAGTTCGACAACCTTCAATACAGTGTTCCCTTCGAAATATTTGTAACTGCCGTTTGAATCTAAAGATACATTAGTTGAGAAAGAATAACCTTTGGGTGTTTTTTTAAATATTACCGACGGTGTCTCCTCTACTATTGATACCGGTATGAGATCATTACCCTCTTCTCTGAATACTTTATCAGAGCCAATTAGTGCTTTATACGCATCTACGCTTCTTAGCTCATAGTCGGAACGGTAATAGCCTTGCTGTTCAAGTGTGACAAATGATGATATCTTCTTATCTAACTCATCCATCTCATCTGTACACAGACGATATGTACTAATAGCCACATTACGTCCCTTTGACCATTTTATACCATCCTTGCTTTGTTGTCTGCGCACATTTATTCCGCTCCAGCGATCAACCACATATATAAAACGGATTGATTTAGCTGAATCTTTCACAACCGGAACTTCATCTTTGTACTTATTAAGGATATTGTCTATAGCATACTCCCATGGCTCAAGATGAATATACTCAGGCAAAAGAGACGGCAATGATGCGACAGCCGAAATCTTAAGAGCCCTGTTTATCTCTATATCGATAAGTTTTGATTTATTTTTGCAGTCCCGCAGCTCTGTAATCTCTGTTTTTGTCAGATTTACGCCATAGTTACTTTTAATTATAGCACCTAAAATGACATGTAATGGAGTTAATTCATATATTTTATCTTCTGATATACGTTGCAGATTTGAGATATCTTGTATTGTATAAAAAGAGTTATACAGGTAAAATATTGATTTTGTGACAGAGTCAAGTGTTTTCTTATTGGATAATCGTATAATTTTGTTCTTTGACTTGTCTGACCCTTCGTTCATTAGGGCAGATATATATACAAAAAGAGTAAACAGATCGGTCGGCATTGTCGATTTGTTTAATTTCATTCCTTTCTCATATAGTTTTATCGCATCTGCGTAATGCCCCTCATATTGTTTGCAAAGGGCATGGATAAACAGTCCGTAAGGGGTATCTAATGAAGCTTTCTGAAATGCAGCCTCTTTATCAGCTTCTTTTAAAAATGTGCAGAAAACTACAGCGTCAGAAAATATCTTTCGTTCTGTTGCCGGAAGAATATTATTCTCATAGGTAAAGAAAGCAAGTCTGGTAAAATCTGTATATTCGAAATAATAGAGATAACGAGATATAACATCATCAAAAAGACTGTTTATTATTTCAAACGGCATATTAATCAGAATACCATGCATCTCAGGAAAGAATCGCCACTTGCGAAAGAAAAGATACAAATAATCGGGATGAAAACTAAACGAAGCTCCGGTATAAATTAATTTTCCTATTATTCCGTCTTTGAAATAATTAAGAAGTGTTTCTCTATTCTTTCTTAAGCGAAAATCATTGTCTGAATAATTTGAAATTTCTATTATCTCTTTCAACTTATCTTCTGGCAATTCTGACAATCTGATAAATAATTCAGGAGCAAGCATCGGATTAAGTACATACAATGTCGTATAACCTACAAATATTGAATCAGCCCTCTCTATAATACCATTTTTAAGTAATGTCTTAAACAGATTGGGGATCTGGGTTACTTTCATCTTTAGGCTTCTGCAGAATTGCTGAAATGTACTTTCATATATTGTAGACAGATTATAAGACATCATCAATAATACCTTATACAAATTTTCATCCTCAAGATTATCTAAGTAATTACGCGCATCCTCTCGGGTGCTGAAAATATTTGACATAGCCGTTTTTTTGAATTATCATGCTAAGATAAATAAAAAAAAGAGTAACGGCTTGTCGTATTCCGTTACTCTTTAATAGCAATATGAGTATATATTTAGTTTTAACTCAAAAATGAAATAAGCACGCCGGCAGCTACTGCCGATCCAATCACTCCGGAGATATTGCTTGACATAGCATATTGCAACAAATGATTGCTCTGGTCATACTTAATGGCGATATCATTAGCCACGCGTGAAGCCATAGGAACAGCACTCAGTCCGGTAGCTCCGATAAGCGGATTGATTTTCTTCTTGGTAAAGAGATTAAAGATTTTCACCATACAGATGCCACCAGCTATGGATACTGCAAACGCAAGAAATCCACCAAACACAATTCCAAGTGTTGTAAAATCAAGAAATGATTTTGCTGTCATAGTAGCACCAACGGATAGACCAAGGAAGATCGTAGCTGAATTCATTATAGCACCTGTAGCTGCGTCTGAAAGACGAATAACGCTTGAACCAACTTCTTTAAGCAAATTCCCAAACATGAGCATCCCTATAAGCGGGGCTGAGGAGGGAACGATTAGAGAAACAAGAGTACCAACGGCAATAGGAAATATTACTTTTGCCACTTTCATATTCTTGATCTCTGTTTTTGACGGATAGAGTTTTTCCTGCTGCTTCATATTGATCTTCAGCTCTTTTTCAGAACAAAGTATCTTAACAACAAACGGAATTATAACCGGCACAAGAGCCATATAAGAATATGCGGCTACTGCTATAGGTCCGAGCAGGTGTGGCGCAAGCAAAATAGTAGTGTAGATAGCCGTAGGCCCATCGGCTCCGCCTATTATACCAAGCGCACCTGCTTCACGGGGTGTAAACCCGACAAGTACTGCTACAAGAAGAACAGAAAATATACCTACCTGAGCAGCCGCGCCGAAGATGGCAAGACGAAGATTACGCAATAAAGGACCAAAATCAGTAAGCGCGCCGACTCCCATAAAAATAATCGGAGGCAATACGCCTGTCTTTATAAGCGCGTAATATATAAAATTCATTATACCATCATCATGAGCTATCTCCAGAAGTGTTTTATGCATCATTCCGTTGGCTTCCGTAGCCTGAATAACCTCCATTTTTCCTCCGGGAAAATTGGCAAGTAAAATACCAAAAGCAATCGGTATCAGCAAAAGCGGTTCATAACCTTTCTTTATGCCGAGATAAAGAAATAAAAAGGCTATCAAATACATAAGCAGATATGCCGGATACTCGAACATATTGCTTATCGCTGTCATTTCATATAGTTTTTCGAATATCTCCATATCAACTCAATTTTACAAGAACATCATCTTCATATACTTTGTCTGTATTTTTAAAACATATCTCTGCCACTACTCCGTCCTGTGGTGACATAATACCGTTATATGTTTTCATCGCTTCAACGTAACAAAGCACATCACCTTTCTTTACTTTATCTCCTACTTTTACGCCGGAATCAGTTCCTTTAGAGATATAAAACACGCCCTCCAAAGGTGAAATAACCTCAAACAATTCTCCACCGCTTATATTTGTTACCGGCTCCGATTCTTTAGGTTTATCTGATGCTTTTTCTCCATTGTCAGGAGCAATGTCCACACTATATTTAACCCCATCCACCTCAACAATAAGAGTCTGTGGTTTAATCTCGCCATTAGGAGCATTCTTTTCTGATTTTCTTTTTGCAATATCAGCTTCAAAATCGGCTTTTGCCTTACCGGATTTATAGTTTTCATATTGCGCAGGATGCATTGCGTATTCAAACAGCTCTTCATCATCAATACCAAGATCCCATACTTTTTCAGTCATTAGTGTTTTATATTTTTCAAGTGCATCAGGATACGAATCCTGTGGATTACCGGTGAAAAATACCTTACCCTGCTCTTTTGCCAGCTCAATTATTTCAGGAGCAAGCTCTCCCGGCAATCGACCTGATTTACCGAGAATCATATCCCATATATCATCTGCAATCATAGCCCATCTCTCTTTTCCTTTCATCAGCTGCATTACATTCATAAGTGAAAGGTTTTTCACATACTGACTGAAAGGGGTTACAAGAGGAGGATATCCTACGCGAGGCCATACATAAGCCACCTCGTTGAATAACGCTATCAAAAGATCATCCTGGTTAATTGTCGGTTTGTTATTTTTTTCAAAATAACGGTTTATGCTTTCAAGGTTTGATTCAAGATCTGACATAAGACTACCCATCATACCTCCTGGTAATCCAGGTCCGATAAGTAAAGAGTTCATTAATCTGTTTTTAGGGCTGATATAGAAACCAAGAAAATCATCAATAAACTCCTGAGTAAGCGCTCTTACTTTCATGTAAGCTTCCATGTTGATATCAGGCACTTCAAATCCGGCATCCTTAAGCATTGAATGAACTGTTAGAACATCTGCGTGACCTGTACCCCATGAAAGAGGCTCCATACCTACATCAATATAATCACACCCGGCTTCACATACTTCAAGTATAGATCCCACCGACAGTCCAGGCCCGGCATGTGAATGATATTGAACCGGAATGTCAGGATATTTTTCTTTAATATTACGAACTATTTTACCGAGTGAAACGGGTCGTCCGATACCAGCCATATCCTTAAGACATATTTCATCTGCACCAGCTTCTATGAGCTCAAAAGCCATGCTCGTATAATATTCTACTGTGTGTATAGGGGAATGTGTTATACTTAAACAAGCCTGTGAAATCATGCCAGCCTCCTTGGCATACTTAATAGACGGAATTATATTGCGTGTATCATTAAGTCCGCAGAAAGTTCTTGCTATATCTGTACCCTGTGCTTTTTTTACTTTGTAAAAAAGTCGGCGCACATCATCCGGCACAGGGCTCATACGCAAACCATTTAATCCACGGTCAAGCATATGTGTCTGAATTCCTGCATTGTTAAATGGTTCCGTCCATCTTCTTACAGCCACATTTGGATTCTCTCCAAAAAGAAGATTCACTTGCTCAAATCCGCCTCCATTTGTTTCTACGCGAGCAAAACAACCCATATTTATTATTTCCGGAGCAACTCTCATTAACTGATCGACACGCGGCACATACTTTCCGGCTGACTGCCACATATCTCTATATACTAAACTGAATTTGATTTCTCTTCCCATAATGATAAAAATAAAGAGATTAATTGTGTTTTTTGATATTAGTAACCTTCATTCCTTTAGCTACCCCGGCCACAGCCTTATTGATAACTTTCTCAATATTTACAGGAATCGGTGATTTGTCTGTTGATACAGGATGTCTGCCTTCTTTATGCTCTTCCTCCGGAGCAAATCTGTTTACTACAACTATAAGCAGTTTACTGAAATAATTAATAATCAGCAAAATAGCAAAGACACTACCCATACCGACAGCCAATAACATAATCGCGGTATTTAAAGAATAGATCGGAAGAGCAAACGTCTGAACTCCAGTCACCGCTCATTAACTCGTATGCCG
>CAMTOT010000124.1 GCA_947074165.1 uncultured Bacteroidales bacterium | reverse complement strand
TAATGAGCGGTGACTGGAGTTCAGACGTGTGCTCTTCCGATCTATTAATATTATTACTAGTCAGTTTTACGTTAATTAAGGTCTAAAAACAGAATAAGTCGGAATGACTAATGTCATCCCGACTTAAAAATATTATTATCTAAAATTATAGATTTACTTTGTCCTTAAACTCCTCATAGCGTTCCATTATATTCTCAACATGTGAAGTTGTTGCATCTCCGGGAAACGCACCATATTTTACAATAGTCGTATCGCTAAAATAAGAAGGGTCGTTCTTAAGTGTAAGACAATGGGCTACATTATAATCCCATATGCTATCAGCATATCCATATTTTCTTGCCATTGAAACAGCATCATAAATATGTCCTAATCCGGAGTGAAATGCGCCTAATACAAATTTTATACGTTCCTCTGAATCCTCAATTCTTGAGAATCTTTTCTGAAGATAAGATATGAGTTTTGTTCCTGCTTCAATGTTTGCCTCTGGATCTGTTATGTTTTCATCTGCCAGTCCATTATGTCTTGCTGTAATTGGCATAAGTTGCATTAGCCCTCTTGCACCTGCTTTAGAACTTGCCTCCGGATTAAATCTGGATTCCTCAAACGAAATAGCAGCGAGCAATCTCCAGTCCCAACCAAGTTGTGGTGCATATTTTTTAAAGAGATGGTCATAAACAGATAATCTTCCGTCATTCAGAAGATATTTTATAGAAACGTCCTGCTGATGCGATTTAGCATAATAACGCTTTGCAATTGCTGCATATTCAGGTGTTTTATTACCTGATCTGAAACAAGAATCAACAAACAATTTTAATGAATCTGATCCATTGGGCAAAACCCAGGATGACTGTTGATACAGGCTGATAGGCAATGAAATATCAAGATTGCTATATAAAGTCTTATTCAATCGGGCAAGATTATCATCTGATATTGTATAATCAATATCTCCACCTGCAACCATATCAATTAATACTTCAGATGATAGGGTATCTCTTTTGATTGCATTTATAAGTATTCCTCCCCCTAACTCTTCATTGAGGTTTATCAGGCGGCGGTGAAATTTAGAATTTTCTTCGACAGTTATTTCTTTTCCGATTAATTCATAAATTTCATTTTTATCATTATTAGATTGCTCTACGCGCTTAATAAGAACTTGCCTTGTCGAGTATGATGGACCACAGCTGTTTATATTGCTATTACTATTGCATTCTGAGTATGAAATAGGAAAAGCTATTATATCACCTTTTCCTTCAAGCAACATATTTGTCATTGAAGATGTGTTTGGAGATATAATAACTTTTAATTCAACTCCTAAAGCTGATGCAAGATATTTAGCCTTCTCATATTCATACCCCATTTCTTTATCTTCATAAACAAAATAAGATGAGGATCCATTAATCGTAATAACTCTTAACTCACCGCTGTTTTTTATTTGGCTCAGAGTTCTTGAGTAATATACATCATCTTCAACTAAGTCTGTGCAGGAAAATAAATAAATTAAGGGTAATAAAGTTGATAGAATAAATAAATTTCTCATAATTAATAGGTTTGGTTATATATAAAAATAATCAATTTTATATATAAAGACCTAATTTATTTCCGATAAAATTAGTTAGAATATCAACAGCAACTTTATTATTACCACCTTGAGGCACAATTAGATCAGCAAATTTTTTTGTAGGTTCGATATGCTGATTATGCATAGGTTTTAGAACTTTCTCGTATCTATCTATCACCATTTGTACAGTTCTGCCTCGTTCTACGCAGTCACGACTTATAACTCTGATAAGTCGATCGTCGCAGTCAGCGTCAACAAATACCTTTATATCCATCAGTTCTCGCAGCTTTTCGTTAGTTAGTACAAGGATTCCTTCTACTATAACTACATCTCTGGGTTGAACAAGAATTGTATCTTCGGCTCGCGTACAAGTAAGGTATGAATATATTGGCTGATCTACGTTTTTCCCTTCTTTAAGTTTTTTAAGATGCTCAAACATTAGATCCCAATCAAAAGCGGCAGGCTCATCAAAATTCAACTGAAGACGTTCCTCAAGAGGTAAGTGGCTGCTGTCTTTATAATAAGAGTCCTGTGGAATCACAGTTACTTCATTTGCGGGCAGACTTTCAATTATTTTTCTCACTACCGTCGTTTTGCCGGAACCCGTCCCGCCTGCTATACCTATTATTAGCATATTTACTGTTTTATAAAAAATGTTGTAATTTCAACTTAAGGATAACTATAATAATAGTTATATTTGTGAAATATAAGTTAGACAATCAATATTGATAATGCAAATATAGCAAAATAAAAATATATGGTCAGACACGTTTTATTATTTAAACTTAAAGAGATGGAGCCTAAACAAAAGGCTGAAGTGGCTAATGAGATAAAATCTCGTTTACTTGCGCTAAAAGATACTGTTAGTGCAATCTCTAAAATAGAAGTCGGAGTTAATCAAAATCCTGCCGAGGCATTTGATATTGCACTTATTACAGAGCACAAAGATTGGGCAGAGTTAGCTGAATATAGAGATCATCCCGATCATGTTGCTGTAGCCAAATTTATAGGTCAGTATAGAGCCGAGCGTTCGTGCGCTGATTATGAATTTTAAAAAATAAGATTAAAATAAAAACAGGATAATCCAACTCTTAAGGTTTAGAATTATCCTGTTTTTATTTTAATCTTATCATCCTGTTATATTGTTCTTGGATGACAATATTGATTTACTTAATATTCAGATAGGACTCTTTAAAACCAAGGAAATAAAGCACCCCTTCAAGGCCTATAGTTGAAATAGACTGGCTGGCATTCGCTTTCACTTTTGGCTTAGCATGAAAGGCTATTCCGAGTCCGGCAGTAGTGAGCATAGGTAAATCATTGGCACCGTCACCGACAGCTACCGTTTGAGCAATATCTACATTCTCAACCTGAGCCAACAATTTAAGTAGTTCGGCTTTACGTTTTCCATCAACAATTTCCCCAAGATGATTTCCAGTAAGTTTATCGTCTTCTATTTCCAGTTCATTGGCATATACATAATCGAAACCAAGTTTTTCCTTTAGATAATTGCCGAAATATGTAAATCCACCAGATAATATAGCAGTTTTATATCCCATCTTCTTAAGCACCTTCATCATCCTCTCAAGACCTTCTGTATAAGGCAAGTTTTTAGCAATATCCTCCATTACCCCTACATCAAGCCCTTTAAGTAAAGAAACACGTTGCTTGAAGCTTTCAGAAAAATCAATTTCACCCCGCATAGCACTCTCTGTAATAGCCTTCACCTTGCTACCTACGCCAGCTCTTTCAGCCAGTTCATCTATTACCTCAGTCTGTATAAGGGTCGAATCCATGTCAAAACAGATCAGCCTTCTGGAGCGGCGATACATATTATCCTCCTGAAATGATATA
This sequence comes from uncultured Bacteroidales bacterium, assembly GCA_947074165.1. GTDB lineage: Bacteria > Bacteroidota > Bacteroidia > Bacteroidales > JAUNSR01 > JAUNSR01. The sequence goes on along the minus strand of CAMTOT010000124.1, from coordinate 4,684 downwards.
TCAAATCCGAGTATAGTAGAAAGTCTCATGAAAGAGGATTGTATACTTGCTTTGTCTTTTGGAGTTCCTCGTACTGATAATTCAATACAAGATTTTGTAGTGCTGTCCTCCTCCAGAGAAGGTCTGCCTGTTAGTCTTTGTATCGCGTCTATATTAAGATTTTGTTCGGCAATGATTTTAGTTACTTCTGCAATATGCTTTGCTGAAACTCTTCTTCCTAATAAAGTTATTATATATCTGTTTTTCCCCTGTCTGTTTACCCAATCATTATATTCTTGTATCGTAACAGGTGTAAATCTTATATGAACATCGAGTTCGTAAGCTTTGAAAAGCAGCTCCTTCATTATATCACCTGCATTGGGTTGCGTAGTTCGAAACATTATTCCGAGAGACAGGTTGTGATGTATATCAGCCTGACCGATATCAAGAATAACAGCGTTATATGATGCCAAAATCTCTGTCAGTGCAGATGTAAGTCCCGGTTTATCGTCTCCGGTTATGTTAATCAGTATTATTTCAGTTTGTTCTCCCATTTTAAAATAATCAGAATTTGCCGCAAAGGTATAAAAAAAGGGAACTTTCACTACTGTATATAGTAAGTAAATAGTTCCCTTTTGATAATATTGTAAAACTTTTGTAAAAACAGAAGTTATTTTGGAGCTTTGTAATAAAGATAAATCGCAATAATCGTATAAACAACATTCGGTATCCACACCGCAACCATAGCAGATGTTTTGCCTGTGACAGCAAAAGTAGAGGTTACAGTGGTAAACAAAATATAAGTAAAACTCAGCGCAAGCCCTATACCAATATTTAAACCCATGCCACCTTTTACCTTTTTAGACGCAAGTGTCATCCCAATAGCAGTAAGGATAAACGATGTAGCAATGGCAGCATAACGTTTGTGATATTCAATTTCAAAGTCTGTTATATTTGCTACTCCTCTTTGTTTTTGTTTATCAATATACTCTTTAAGTACAGGTGTAGACATAATCTCATGGTCATATCTTGAGATTAATATATCAGACGGTTCAAAACGAATTATTGTATCAAGTTTCTCTCCTTTTGTGATTGTTTCAGTCATTCCGTCGAAGTTCCTGATCATATAATCTTTAATCTGCCATTTGTAAAGAGTATCATATTTCAGAGATTTTGCCGTCAGACGTGAAACGAGCTTCTTATCATCAAATTTTTCAAGTGAAAACCTATATCCGGTTTTTGTCTTATTGTCATATCTTTCTACATATCCTATCACGCCAGGTTCAATCATAAGCTGGCTATTACGTGCATATGTTGTCTCTTTGTTTTTAATATACTCATTCTGAAACTTTATACGGGTGACATTTGCCGGTGGAATTATAAAACTATTCAACGCAAATGTAACAGCCGCAATAACAGCCGCAGAAATCATATATGGACGCATCAGTCTTTTAAAACTCATTCCGCTCGCGAGCATTGCTATAATTTCAGAATTGTCAGCTAACTGCGACGTAAAAAATATTACGGCAACAAATGTAAACAGAGGACTGAAAAGATTTGCAAAGTATGGAATGAAGTTTAAGTAGTAGTCAAAAATTATTTTACTGACAGGAGCATCATTTCTTATAAATGCATCCAATCTTTCATTAAAATCAAAGACTACAGCAATGGCCATAATCAAAGCGATTGCAAAGAAATATGTACCTAAGAACTTCTTTATTATATATATATCTAACTTTTTTAACATCCCGAAGTGGTATTATGTGTTATAAAGTTACAATAATTTTTAAATTTTACAACCTTGTAGTTACTCTGACCATCATATCGTCTTTCCACGTTTTAAAATCTCCGGCTATTATATGTTTTCTGGCTTCCTGAGTAAGCCATACATAGAATGCAAGATTATGAATAGAGGCTATCTGCATAGCAAGTATCTCATCTGCATGGAAAAGGTGACGAAGATAAGCCTTTGAATATATGCGGTCAACCTCAGCCGGACCATCTTCCTGTATAGGAGTAAAGTCATTAGCCCACTTTTTGTTGCGCATATTCATTATGCCATTCTTTGTAAATAACATACCGTTGCGTCCATTACGAGTAGGCATTACGCAGTCAAACATATCGACTCCACGCTCTATTCCTTCAAGTATGTTCGCAGGTGTACCAACACCCATTAGATAACGAGGCTTATCTTTTGGAAGTATTTCGTTTACAACCTCAATCATTTCGTACATTTTCTCTGTTGGTTCACCGACAGCCAGTCCGCCTATTGCGTTACCATCAGCACCTTTTTCCGCAATATTATGGGCTGCCCGACGACGAAGTTCTGGGAAAGTACATCCCTGTACAATAGGGAATAGGGTTTGTTTATAACCGTATAAACCTTCTGTTTCATTAAATCTTTTGAAACATCTGTCTAGCCAGCGTTCGGTCAGAGCAAGTGACTTTTTAGCATAATTATAGTCTGAATCTCCCGGAGGGCATTCATCAAATGCCATCATAATATCGGCACCAATCACACGCTCTATATCCATTACGTTTTCTGGTGTGAACAAATGTTTCGATCCGTCAATATGAGATCTGAAATGAGCTCCTTCTTCTGTAAGTTTACGGTTACCTGAGAGAGAAAAAACCTGGAAACCGCCACTATCTGTAAGTATAGGTCTGTCCCATCCATTAAACTTATGAAGTCCTCCCGCTTGTCTTAAAACATCCAGACCTGGACGAAGATATAGATGATATGTGTTTCCTAAAATAATCTGTGCATTTACTTCTGATCGAAGCTCCGGTATGTGTACAGCCTTAACCGTTCCCAATGTACCAACCGGCATAAATATAGGAGTTGTAATTTGTCCGTGATCTGTAGTAATCAGTCCCGCACGCGCATCTGAATTCTTATCAGTGTATTGTAATTCGAAATCCATTTAGCTTTATTAATATCTTAATTTGTTATTTCAAAATGAAAGGCAAAGATAAATTATTAATAGCGATGTTTTGGCATATTCATTGACTAAATGGCATATTTTTTACTATCGTAACATAAAATATGTTACAAAAAGTCCTAAATCTGTATAAGGTATATTTATTGCCTACTTAACTGTAATAAACAAAAACAAAATTCTGAACCAATGTTGTAGGGCCTTTGTTTAAAATGTGTATTGAAAAACAGACAAGAGTCTACAATATTCAGAAAATCAATTAATACATATCATTTATATGAACTTCAACAATTTTACAATCAAATCGCAGGAAGCCGTTCAGAAAGCTGTAAATATTGTGAACGGTAATTCCCAACAGGCGATAGAACCTGCTCATCTTATGATGGGAGTTCTCGATGTCGGTGAGAATGTTACAAATTTTCTATTTCAGAAATTAGGTATAGCAATTCCAAATTTCAGGACGCTCATTACCAGACAGTCCGAATCATACCCAAAAGTGTCAGGAGGAAGCGAGCCGTATCTCAGCCGGGAGTCTAATTCAGCTCTTCAGGCAGCTACCAATTTCTCAAAAGATCTCGGTGATCAATATGTTTCATTGGAGGCTATTGTCATGGGACTACTATTGGGTGGAGGCACGGTTTCTAACATTATGAAAGATGCCGGGTTTACTGAAAAAGATTTAAAAGCGGCTATTCTGGAATTGCGAAAAGGTCAGACTGTTGATTCTCAGTCTTCGGAGGATACATATGATGCGCTTAATAAGTATGCTGTCAATCTTAATGAACTTGCCAGAAGCGGTAAGCTTGATCCGGTAATAGGCAGGGATGAGGAGATTAGGCGTGTACTTCAGATACTTAGTAGAAGAACTAAGAATAATCCGATATTAATAGGAGAACCGGGAACCGGAAAGACTGCTATAGCAGAAGGGCTTGCTCATCGTATTATACGAGGTGACGTTCCCGAGAATCTGAAATCAAAACAAATATATTCTCTGGATATGGGTGCGCTTGTAGCCGGAGCTAAGTATAAAGGTGAATTTGAGGAACGATTAAAATCTGTAGTAAATGAAGTAAAAGGAGCATCTGGAGAAATTATTCTATTTATTGATGAGATTCATACTTTGGTAGGAGCCGGAAAGGGAGAAGGCGCTATGGATGCTGCAAATATTCTTAAACCTGCGCTTGCACGTGGTGAACTAAGATCAATCGGCGCGACAACCCTAGATGAATATCAGAAATATTTTGAAAAAGATAAAGCACTTGAAAGACGTTTCCAGATAGTAATGGTTAATGAGCCCGATGAGATGACAGCCATTTCTATATTGCGTGGTCTTAAAGAAAGATATGAAAACCATCATAAAATTCGTATTAAAGACAATGCGATAATCGAATCGGTCAAACTATCAGATAGATATATTACAGATCGTTTCCTTCCAGATAAAGCAATTGATCTTATTGATGAAGCTTCTGCAAAGCTCAGACTTGAAAGGGATTCAGAACCACAGGCTCTTGATGAGATTTCGCGTCAGATTATGCAACTTGAAATTGAAAGAGAGGCAATAAAATGGGAAAATGACAAAGCCAAACTTGAGGTACTAAATAAACAAATAGAAGACCTAAAAGAAGAAGAAAAGAAACTGCGTGCCAAATGGCAATCAGAGAAAGAGCTAATAGATAAAATACAGGCCAATAAAGTAGAGATAGAGAATCTTAAATTCCAGGCTGAACAAGCCGAACTTGCCGGTGATTACGGTAAAGTTGCGGAGA
>CAMTOT010000123.1 GCA_947074165.1 uncultured Bacteroidales bacterium | reverse complement strand
TTTTATTTTATATTGCAATATGCAACGAGACAACTCTAAAAACTATCTATTTGCCTATTTGTATCGAATAAATATAACAAATAAAAAGCATTGCTCCCTTGTAGGTTACTTTTTTATAGTAAATCAGCATTTATTGCTACAATTTTCAACATTTTTAATTTCAATCAAATTTTATGACAGATATTTGATTGACCTCACCAACATCTAAAAGCGAAGTTTCGACTAATACACTAACATATAAGTAATTTGTACCTCAATTGAATTTGTTAATAATATAAATTTGCCACACAACTTTATATTAAGCTTTTCCTATTCTAAACATCACATAATTATCATAATCAAATGAAGAAATTAATCACTTCATCACTTTTGCTGATTTGTTGCTTTTCTACTTTCTGCCAAAATATCTATACTCTCGACTCTTGTCGAAATATGGCTATAAAAAGTAATAAGGAACTTCTTATCGCGGATGAGAAGATTAAAGCAGCGTCTTATGAAGTAAAATCATCACGAGCGCACTACCTGCCATCTGTCGATGCCTCGGCGGCATATATGTACAATTCTAAAAATATCAGTCTTATAAGCGACAAACAAGCCGCCGCCATAGGAGGCATGATAGATAACGCCACGGGGGCGCTGGGTTCGCTGTTTCCTGATTTGGCGGGAAGTATAACAGGCACAGACGCAATACCGGGCAAACTAAAAGAGGCCCTGACTTTTGACATGCATAATATATATGTAGGTACTGTATCGGTCACACAGCCTTTATATATGGGTGGAAAGATCAGAGCTTATCATGATATTACAAGATATTCAGAGGAGCTTGCCAGGACATTGAAATCTACAGCCGTAAAAGATCTGATCATCACAGTCGATCAAAACTACTGGCAGATTATTTCTCTCGTACATAAAAAGAAGATGGCAGAAAGTTATGTAAATCTTCTGGAGCGCCTGAGCCGTGACGTAGGAGACATGCTTGAAGCCGGCATAGCTACAAAATCAGATGAGCTAACGGTAGCCGTAAAGCTGAATGAGGCACAAATAGCACTCACTAAAATAGACGACGGTCTGGTTTTATCAAAAATGCTGCTTTCGCAATTGTGCGGTCTTCCGATATCCGACAACTACTCACTTATAGACGAAAGTGCTCCCCCGACGATGGTTCCGGCTCCACTTATAACGGATATGGAAGATATCTTCAAAAGGCGCACCGAGATAAAGAGTCTCAGACTCGTTGCCGATATATATAAAAAGAAAGAGGTCATATCCCGTTCGGCCATGCTACCTCAGGTAGCCTTAATGGGAAACTATACATTAATGAACCCACATGTATTCAACGGATTCCAGAATAAATTTGACGGGATGTTTACCGTAGGTGTTGGCGTAAAAATCCCTGTATGGCACTGGGGAGAACACCACTATAAGCTAAAGGCTGAGAAATCACAAACACGCTCCGCTATACTGAAACTGGAAGATGCCCGCGAAAAAGTTGAACTACAGGTTAACAAAGCTTTATTTCAGGTGCAGGAGTCCAATCGCACTCTGCTCATGACTATAACCAATATGGATAAAGCGGAAGAGAATCTTAATAACGCTCAAATCGGGTTCCACGAAGGTATGCTGACAACACAAAATGTATTAGAAGCTCAGACAGCGTGGCTTAAAGCAAGCTCTGAGAAAATAGACGCTGAAATCGGAGTTCGCCTGAGCGATATTTATTTGTCAAAAGCAATCGGTAAAAACTTTTAAGAATATCTACAAAATGAGTACAAAAAATAATTCGGAGATTAAAAAATCAAATAAGAATCTTCTTCTTGCCTTCATCGGGCTTATTTCAGCTATAATACTTGTATTATTTATAGGGATTTTCACACTAAGCCCTCATGAAGAGATAATTCAGGGACAAGCGGAAGCAGACGAGACACGTATATCAGGAAAACTAACCGGACGTATAGCCCATTTTTACGTTAGTGAGGGACAAAACGTAAGTAAAGGCGATACTCTTGTTTCTATATTCTCTGCCGAGGCGGAAGCAAAACTAATGCAGGTTGAAGCTATGAAGAAAGCTGCCATGGCTCAAAATAAAAAAGCAGACTCAGGCACGCGTCCTCAACTAATTCAGTCTGCATATGAAATGTGGATGAAAGCCCAGGCAGGTGTAGATATCGCGAAAAAGACCTACGACCGTATCGAGACTTTATATAACAAAGGCGTAACCTCTGCTCAGAAACGTGATGAAGCTCTTGCAAATTACAATGCAATGACAGCTACAGAGAAAGCAGCTAAAGCTCAATATGACCTTGCATTGGCAGGTGCCCAGCAAGAAGATAAAGAGATGACGGCGGCAGCTGTTTCTCAGGCGGCGGCCGGAGTTGATCAGGTCGAAGCTCTGCTCGCCGACAGTCACCTCACATCTCCTATATCCGGACAGGTATCACAGACTTATCCGCTTTACGGTGAGTTAGTAGGAGCGGGTGCTCCGGTAATGAGTATTCTAAACCTTCAAAGCATGTGGGTATCTTTCAACGTGAGGGAAGAACTTCTTGATGATATGCGTATGGATACTGAAATTAAGGTTATCATTCCGGCACTTAATAATAAAGAGGCTACAATGAAAATATACTTCATACGCGATATGGGCACATATGCCGTATGGCGAGCTACCAAAACTACCGGACAATATGACTCTAAGACATTTGAAGTGCGTTGCCGACCTGATCATCCGATTGAAGGCTTCCGTCCGGGCATGAGCGTATTATGGAAAAGAAAAATATAAACCGCCTCAACATGAAATATAAACCAAAAGGACTAAGAGCTATCTTCAGACGTGAATGTAAACGCCTAGTGAGCCGTCCTGTTTATCTTATATGCATACTGTTGGTTCCGCTTTTCTGCACATTCTTTTTTACCACTCTTATGTGGGAGGGTGCGCCGTTGCGGCTTCCCGTGGCGATTGTAGATCTTGATAAATCAAAATCATCACGCGGCATAACACGCACGCTCGAATCAATGAGTTTTGTAGATACAGAATTAAAACTCAACAGCTACACACAAGCCCGTGAGGCTATGCAAAGAAATGAGATATACGCGTTTCTGATGATACCGGAAGGATTTCAGCAAAAAGCAAGCAGCGGCAAACAACCGGAACTGACTTATTACACCAACGATGCTTATTACGTTGCTGGTGGATTTGCGTTTAAGGCTCTTAAAATGACCGCGGCTCTAGCCAACGGCAGCGTCGTGCGTCAGACTATGATATCAAAAGGCGTACCTCCCTCGCAGATTGACGCCAAACTACAACCTGTTGTACTCGACACACACCCGTTAGGCAATCCGTGGCTTAATTACTCTGTATTTCTCAATAATATAATGCTGCCGGTCACCCTGCAACTTATGGTTATGCTGATGACCGTATATTGTATCGGCATTGAGATTAAAGAGGGTACATCCCGCAGATTACTCATAGAAGGCAACCGTTCTCTGCTTCGCGTTATTCTGGGTAAGCTGCTTCCGCAAACCATACTATTCACTCTTGTAGGATGGTTTATTAACATATATCTTTTCGGATGGCTCGGTTTTCCTCACTCAGGAGGCACGCTGCAAGTACTGACAGCAATGTTTTTATTGGTCACTGCGGCTCAGTCTCTGGGAATATTCATTATAGGATGCTTTCCGGTATTGCGGCTTGGATTAAGCAGCGCGAGCCTGTTCGGTATAGTCGGATTCTCTCTCACCGGATTTTCATACCCTGTCATAGCTATGTATAAGCCGTTTCAGATTATAGCCAATTTGTATCCGTCGCTTCATTATTTTTCGGTATACACACACCAGGCCCTTAGCCCGTCACCGTTATGGTATAGCCTGCCCGACTATTTCGTATTCATGCTATATCTGACTCTGCCACTTATTATAGGTTCAAGATTAAAGAAAGCGCTTTATCAACAGAAATATATTCCGTAATATGATAAATTCAAATACATTAACCGGCACAATCCGTCGTGGATTTCTTGATGCCGCATATATATGGAAGCAAGAGTTTCATACAATTTTCAAAGATCTCGGCGTAATGATTTTTTTATTCATTCTGCCTCTTGGCTACCCTGTCATGTATGGACTTATTTACAACACTCAGGTAGTGCGCGATATCCCCGTTGTAGTGATAGACGATAGCCGATCAACGCTGAGCCGTGAATATTGCCGCATGCTCAACGCTGCCCCGCAGATAAATATCATATCATACAGCGCCAATATGGATGAAGCCAAATCGCTGATGGCATCCGGCAAAGCTTACGGTATTGTGTATATCGGCCGTGATTTTGAAAAGGATATTTATCGCGGTAATTCATCACACATAAACCTGTATACACAGATGAACTCCATGCTTATATATCGAGGTCTGCTCATGGCTTCGACCGACGTTGTGGGTGTATTTAATGATGAGGTTAAAAAAAGAGGTCTGGCAGGAGCGACCGTAACGCAGGAGTCAATATCTATACAGCCGGTCAAGAGCTCATACATATCCGTATATAATCCCACTGGCGGTTTCGCTTCATTTATAATGCCGGCTGTAGAGGTTCTTGTTATACAGCAGTCACTGTTACTTGCCATAGGAATGATAGCTGGTACTCATCGTGAGAGAAATAAAAGTCATTTATTAATACCACACAATCACAGATATTTCGGGACATTTCGTATCATATTCGGAAAGTCGCTTTGTTATTTCACCATCGCGGTTTTATCCTCTTTCTGGACTATGATAGCAGTGCCTCATATATTCTCGCTGCCCCAGCTTGGTGATACTACAGACATATTTTTATTTGTACTGCCCTTCATTCTCGCATCTATATTTATGGGGATGACACTTTCCGTAATAATAAGAGGACGAGAGTACCCTATGCTGCTATATGTATTTTTATCCATGCCGTTTATCTTCATGTCGGGGGTATCATGGCCATGGAGCGCAGTACCAAAAGGCTGGCAGGTCATAGCGTCGATGGTACCTTCTACTTTCGCCACACAGGGTTTTATACAGATAAACACCACAGGCGCAAGTCTGAATCAGGTAAGTTTCTATTATTTATGGGAATGGGGACTATGTTTGTTTTATTTCTTCACAACGTTTGTCGTATATCGTATAATGTTAAGAAAAGAGATGCGGAGCATCATTAAACAGCCACAACAACTGTAATATCAAAAAAGCCACAACGAAAGCTATATATGAATCTTACGTTGCATAAATACTTTTAGTTGAGATATTTTTGAAACAGAAATATATACACATAAGGACGATACACAAGAGTCCATTTTACATTGATATATCATTATAAAATGAAAAGAGAGCAACCCAAAAGACCTTCATCATTCTTTTGAGTTCCTCTCTTTTTCAATTACACAATAAAATAATTGCCATTAATTCAAAATCCTTAATTCTACAATGCCTTAACTTTGTTTACCTAAAATCCAAAAACCTATTTATTAATTAGTTTCATAATATAAAAAGTTATCACTCTGATAACAAATTCTCAATAATAGGTGGAGTTATGAAGCTCCACCATAAACAAACAATAGCACTCAATTGATTAATCTTAATAAACAGTATTACCGCTTACATATATAGAGAGACACCGTAATATATTTTGTACTTGAATTTTTAAAAGTTTTTTTAGCTTTATCACAAAAAAAATTGAATACTATTAAAAATCAAACCATTAGCATCATCAAATTTTCTGACACATAATGGTATAATCAAAAAAAACAGGCTGCCTGAAATCAGACAGCCTGTTTAATATTACATAGCTATAAGTTTATAAGTGATAAAACCAAAACTTATCAACATTTACCCGCGCAAGTAGGTTTAATCTGCTTGAAGAAGTCATTTCCTTTGTCATCTACAAGAATAAACGCAGGGAAGTTCTCAACCTCAATTTTCCAGATAGCTTCCATACCAAGTTCAGGGAACTCAAGACACTCTACTTTCTTGATGTTATTCTGAGCAAGGATAGCCGCAGGACCACCGATACTGCCAAGATAGAAACCGCCATGCTTCTGACAAGCGTCAGTAACCTGCTGGCTTCTGTTTCCTTTTGCAATCATAATCATTGAGCCACCTGCTGCCTGCAACTGATCAACGTAAGAATCCATACGTCCCGCAGTAGTCGGACCAAACGATCCTGAAGGCATTCCAGCCGGAGTTTTAGCCGGTCCGGCGTAATATATTGGGTGATTTTTAAGATACTCAGGCATACCGAAACCGGCATCAAGAGCTTCTTTAATCTTAGCGTGAGCGATATCACGACCTACTATAATAGTACCGTTCAAAGACAAACGCGTAGATACAGGATATTTAGAAAGAGTTTTCAAAATCTCAGACATTGGCTGGTTAAGGTCAATCTTAACAGCGTTACCTTCTCCTTGCTCTCTCAACTCTTCAGGGATAAGAGTAGCCGGATGATCATCCATTTTCTCAATCCATATACCCTGCTCATTGATTTTAGCTTTGATATTTCTGTCTGCCGAGCAAGAAACACCCATACCAATCGGACAAGAAGCACCGTGACGAGACAAACGAACAACTCTTACATCATGCGCGAAATATTTACCGCCGAACTGAGCTCCAAGACCAAGTTCCTGCGCTTTCTTAAGCAATTCCTGCTCAAGTTCAACATCACGGAAAGCACGGCCAAACTCATTACCTTCTGTAGGCAGTTCGTCATAATATTTAGTAGAAGCAAGTTTAACTGTCTTAAGGTTTGTTTCGGCAGAAGTACCGCCAATAACAAACGCGATATGATACGGAGGACAAGCAGCCGTACCAAGAGATTTCATTTTCTCAACAAGAAAATTAACAAGAGTACCTGGATTTAGCACAGCTTTAGTTTCCTGATAAAGATATGTTTTGTTGGCAGAACCACCACCTTTAGCGACAAACAAGAATTTATACTGGTCGCCTTCAGTAGCATAAAGATCAATCTGAGCCGGAAGGTTTGTACCTGTATTCACCTCATCATACATATTAAGAGGAGCGTTTTGTGAATAACGAAGATTCTCTTCTGTATAAGTATTGTATATACCTTTAGAAATAGCCTCTTCATCATTAAACCCTGTCCATACATGCTGACCTTTTTTACCCATTACGATAGCCGTACCTGTGTCCTGGCAAAAAGGGAGCTGACCTTTTGCTGCCACTTCCGCGTTGCGAAGCATAGTAAGAGCCACATATTTATCATTTTCTGAAGCTTCAGGGTCAGAAAGGATTTTAGCAACCATCTGGTTGTGCTCACGGCGAAGAAGGAACGATACATCTCTCATAGCCTGTTGAGCCATCAATGTAATGCCTTCAGGCTGTATAACAAGCATTTTTTTACCATCAAACTCTTTTACAGATACGTAATCACTCGTAAGGTGATAGTATTCTGTTTTCTCCTTTCCTAACTGGAAAGTTTCTTGAAACTGAAACGGTTTTGCCATATCTTAAACTATATTAGTGTTAATTTTTTAGTTTGTCGCGCAAAGTTAATATATTAATCAGAATAAAGAAAAATTTCTTTAATTCAAATCAATAGATTTATCAATCAACATAATTGATTTTCGCAACAATTTTTCTTGACTTAACCGGCTTTCCGTCAATAACAGACGGCTGATGTAAATCGCTGGGAAAGAACAAAAAGAATCTGTCTGATGAAGTCTTATAGTATTTAATTTTACTTGATATATATTGAGCGACATCACTGTTTGGGTTATACTCCTTTAGAACCTTCGAATCGGAAGGAGCCATACCCATTCTTTCGCTGCCTGATATAGTATATTGTAGATCGATAGTTTTCTCATGTTTCTCTATCGGACGTCTTTCCGCGTCAAGAGGTATATATTCCTGAACTTTAATATGACATTTGCCGGGTACAATATCATAAACGCCTACCTCAATTGTTTTCAAATCATTTGAAGCAAGAAATTGAAATACCTTATCCCAAACCTCAGTATTCTTATGATATTGATCAGCGAATTCAACATAGTTTGTACTCTCATGCGGTTTTGCTTTAAGCCCGTAAGCCCATTCCGCATCCTGACTCCATCGTTTAGATCGGAAGAGCGTCGTGTAGGGAAAGAGTGTACGTCCTGGTGTAG
>CAMTOT010000122.1 GCA_947074165.1 uncultured Bacteroidales bacterium | reverse complement strand
GCAACCGCCGTTGCACATAAAGGTTTAGTTAGGATATCTGCGATTTATCTCCAATAGTACAAGGTGAATGAGTAATAACACAAAAAAGGCTGTCTAAACATTTTATTGTCAGACAGCCTCTTTTGTATTGTAATATTTTATCTTAAGATTACTTCATAGCAAAGAAAGCAACATTCTCAACAGCCTGACGGAAAGCCATAGCTCCGGCCTGAGAAAGTTCTACCTGCATATCAGTTTCCCCTACATGCATAACCACGTTATTTTCATCAACAATAGTCATAAACTCTACAGACTCACCGTTAGCCTCTATGCTCCATGTTTTTGTTTCTGTGTTCAATACGAAATTTACACTTTCGCCTTCTTCTGTATTTGTAACTTTATATCCGTTTTCAGTACCCTCTACAAGGTATGTTCCGTTTTCTCCTTTAACTTCTGTAGAAACGAAAGCGCCTCCTGTTGTCCAAAAATCAATTGTATTGAAGATTAAAGCATCAGCAAGATATGCTACCGGATATACAGGAATAAGATGCATAGCAAGGAAAACAAGTTCGTTTACAACTTTACCACCAATATTTCCATTCCAATCCCAAAGCTGTTTTGTCAATTTAAAAGGACCTATACAAGATGAGCATAACATTGATGTTGCCATAATTACGGCAAGTACAGAGATTTTAGTTTTTTTCATACGATAATTATATTTCTATTAGTTTCAGTTATAATCAGGATAATAAATAACAGATTTTTTAAACATCTGTTTTCATTACAAATGTAAACAATATTTTATTTAGTAAAACATCAAACTTATTATGCCAATATATATATAAGATACATTTACATACACAAGTATTCAATTATATAAAATTAACTCACAAATGCATTCTTCTTTAATATACCATAAGAGTCGAATGTATATCTGACAGACCATAACAAGCTGATTAATACAGATAAGATAGAACATGAGAAGTTTATTACCATTATCATTATTTGATATCTTATGGATATTTCAGGAGAACTACCGCCGATAATCTGCCCGATAAGAGTGCCTGGCAATGATATAAGACCCATCACAGCCATTGATGCTATAGCCGGATTAAATGCTTTTATCAGCGATTGTCTGACAAAAGGCATTTGGGCTTCTGTCTGTGTGGCACCGTTACCAAGAAGATAGTGGTACATCTGTTGTTCTCTCGATATGGAACTGTAAAATGCATTAAGACCTATTACACTTGATGACAAGACATTGCCAAGCAAAATACCGCATATCGGTATATAATAACGACTGTCAAAAAGATCATCAAGACAAAGTACTCCTTTTAAGAAATATATCACAATAAGCGCAACGGATACAAACACCGAAAAATAAACCGGAATAAACATTATCTTCTGCGACAATTTAATACGTTTTATCAGATTACCTGAACAAACACCAATCATAATCAGTGTCCAGGCTATGTTTATCCATAAATTGTTCCATTCAAAAAGATAATTCAGATAGAATCCTACCAGGAAAAGCTGTATCACCATCCTAAACACTGAGATGAACATATCTTTTACCAAACCGGTCTTATAATAGTTGAGTATATATGCAGGTATAAGTATAAGCAATAACCCGATGAAAAGATGAAATAATGTAATGGCCTGAGTCTGCATAATGTAATTATCTTATTTTATTTAACCTGATTATTCTGTCGCAGGTTAGAGCGAATGGCATATCGTGAGATATCGCGAAAAGAGTAATATTTATTGTCTTAAGAAAAGCAATCATCTTCTCTCTTGTTTCCGAATCTATGGCTGATGTTGGTTCATCAAGAAGAAGTATCTTTTTATCAAGCATTACGGCAAGGGCTATCATAAGCCGCTGACGCTCTCCTCCCGATATATCCTGCATGCGTCTTTCGTATATACTTTTATCAAGTGATAATGTTTCAAATAATTGAAACATCTGATCTTTATCAAAACGGCGTGATTGATTTACTTTTAGCACAAACGGCGCCTCAAGCGCCTCTTTGACAAATTCATATGGCAAGTGAACCTCCTGCGGCACCCATGCTATGTGAGAACGTATGGATAGTATATCCGCATGGGTTACTTCCTTACCACATACAGTAATTTTACCACCATCCGGCTGTATAAGACCCATAATGCTTTTCATTATGGTACTTTTGCCAGCTCCTGATTCCCCCATGAGACAGACATGCTCCGATTCTTTTATATGTTCAGAGTATCCGGAAACTATAGTTTTGTCGTCAAATACGAAAGATACATTCTCAAATTTAATCATATCAATATCATACCGTGAATACTTATTTCACAGCATGACAAAGATATAAATTAGTAACTTAAAAAAAACAGTAATTTAACTCCTGATTACTCCTCTTCTGCTTTTAGCATCATCTCTTTATACTGATTCAGAAGATTACTTTTGGGATTATCTTCTTCATACCCGGTCGATATAAGAAATAGTCGCTCTATTATCGTCTCACGTATATTATACTGTACTTCTATAATAGAGTCTGGATTTACATAAAAGTATTTCATCAACTCCGGCGTACGTTCAATATATAAAAATACCGCATCGAGAATATTTGAAATAAACTGATTGGACAGGTTTTCTATAAACGATTCTATCTTTTCATTCTTTTTGGCGTAAGAATAAACGATGGGACGGTGCTCAAGCAAACCGTCTATAAGAGTCTTTTTTATGATCTCCTTTATATCATATGCGTCATGTTTTTTAAGCAACTCCTGATATTGCTCCCACAACTCATTATTCTCTTGTATGAATGTATATACTTGCTCTTCCAGGCTGTTACAGAATCTATTAACTACAATTTCAGAAAACAGGTGTGGTCCCATAATTCAATGATTTTTAAGTATATTAATAAACCAATTTCAATAAAGTAAATCTTAGCCAGCATATTTAACTAATTAATACTCCATCATTTACAAAACAAAGAAATTGAATGGAATGTTTAAGAAATAATCTTAATTTTACATCCTCATATTTCGAATTTCATATTACATATTATGCAAAAATCAAAGATTCTACGATCTCAAATAGTAGGTAAATATCTTTTCTCCACACTTGCGCTTATACCATTTACGGAAAGTTTTTGCGCTGATACAATAAGGGTAAATAAACTTATTGAGGGCATAAGCAGCGAGTATATCTCTCCGGTCTTTATCGACTCTGTGAATCTTAAAAACGAGAAGTTTAAAACTGAATCTCTTATAAACAATTATATATCTGACAATCACTTCTCTGAAAAAATAATAACAGCTGACACTTGCGGCACTTTTGTATTTGACAGAAACGGCAGCGATACGAAAATATACAATCACAAGTTCTATATAAGAAGCGATAAATATGCTAATGTGGATTTAGATTTTAAATCTAATGGCATAGCCGCTGTTTTTATAGACGGCGAGAAAAAAGCCACAGATACGAAGTTGACTGATTCGATATCTAAAGCTTCGTTTACGACAGCTTCGATTACAATGGAGCCGGGACAGAAGGAGGTTGTGATAAAAACTCTTTCTACACCTGAAAACAAACAAAACCCTTCTCTTATTGTAAATATAATTGCTAATAAAAATGGGGAAAATGCGGTCATTGAGTTATCTACGTCAGATAAACATCCTGTGACCGTTGAAGATATGATGATTGGAGACTTTTTCACAAGCCTGGCCATCAGCTCTGACGGCAGATATCTGCTTACGGGAGTAAAATCAGTAGACCCAACGGGTGACACATCATATGAAACATACATAACCGATGTTAGAAGCGGATCTAAAAGACACGTAAATAAGGCATGGAAAAATCTAAGATGGATGCCACAGTCACCTTTACTGATGTATATGACAAAGGAGAAGGGACAGAACTGTATCCGCACCTTTAATCCGCAGACTTATGAAGACAGACTTTTGGCTACGAACGTTCCCGACTTCAGCTACTCGATAAATAAAGATGAATCATATCTGGTATTTAATATCTCAGATAGTGACAACAAAGCTCAGTCGGGAGATATACGCCGTGTACTTTCTCCGTCAGAGCGTAGCCGCAATTCTTTATCTTCAAATAATATATTTATTTATAACCTGAAAAGTTCAGAACTGAAACAGGCGACTTTCGGATATCACTATCTACAGCCAAGATCTGTCGGATCAAGTACTGACAAGATATATTTTTCTCAAAACGGAAACTGCATTACAGAGCGTCCGTTTACAAATACGAGCTTATTATCTCTGGACACAAAGACATTTCAAACTGACACAATATTTTATCAAAATAAGTTTGCAGGAAGTACATCTATCACTCCTGACGGCAAAGAGATACTTATCATAGGTTCGGCGGAAGCATTCGACAGACTTGGTGTAAAAGATGAATCTGTGGAAATACCAAATTATTTTGATCGCCAATTGTATATTTTCAACACAGAAACTAAGGATATACGCTCCGTAACCAGGGATTTCAATCCTTCGGTTGATTATGCTTTTAAAACATGGAACGGCAAGTATCTGCTTGTGTGCGAGGATAAGGATTATAATAATCTGTATGAATATGACGCAAAGAAAAACAGCTTTTTAAAACTTAATATCTCTCCTGACTGTATAGCCAATTACAGCATAACTCCTGCGGGTGATAAAATTGCTTATTACGGCACAAAGGCAAGCGAAGGAAACAAGCTATATGTTTTTGATCTGAAAACTAAAAAAGAGAGTCTGGTAAATATTGATATTAATAATTCTACCGATGATCTACTGTTAGGCGATGTAAAAGACTGGAACTTTAAATCAAGTGACGGGACAGATATTGAAGGACGATACTATCTTCCATACAACTTTGACGAGACAAAATCGTATCCTATGATTGTATATTATTACGGAGGTACATCACCCACGAGCCGTGCATTCTACCATCCATACTCTATGCATCAGTATGCAGCTCAGGGATATGTTATGTTAGTGCTTCAACCGTCGGGAACAACAGGATATGGAGAGGAGTTTGCTGCACGACATGTAAATGCATGGGGCAAACAGACTGCGGATGATATTATAACAGGAACTAAAGAGTTTTGCGCCCAACATCAGTTTATCAATAAAGATAAAATAGGATGTATGGGAGCTTCTTACGGAGGTTTTATGACCATGTATCTTCAGACGCAAACCGATATATTCGCTGCAGCTATATCTCATGCGGGAATAAGCAATATTGCAAGTTACTGGGGTGAAGGTTACTGGGGATATTCTTATAGTGCAATCGCTACAGCTGAAAATTATCCATGGAATAATCCGGAACTTTACACCGGGCAAAGTCCGTTGTTTATGGCAAATAAAATCAACACACCTTTACTTTTGCTTCACGGGGCTGCAGATACAAATGTGCCGGTAGGAGAAAGCATACAGATGTTTAATGCCATGAAGATTCTCGGTAAAGACGTGGAATTTATACAGATTGCAGGAGAAAATCACGGCATAAGTGATTTTCGCAAAAGACTGGGATGGAAAAAAACTATTTTCTCCTACTTTGCCAAGTATCTAAAAGATGATTCTGCCTGGTGGGATGAACTTTATCCTGAAAAGAATCTTGAATAAGCGATTTTTTTTATTTTTGTATTACATCAACTGAATAATTATCTGAATATAAACTTTAAAAATTCAATTCTTAAATGACAAGGAGATTAAATATAATATGTATTCTTATCTTTTTCACATTGGCAGCATCTTTGTCTGTCAATATTATGGGGGGTATTGATGCGGTAAGAGAGGCTCTGGCTATTTCACACAATGAAGAATTAATAAACAGCAATAACGATGGGATTTCGAGTGAATATATTACGATAAAACTATATCCTAAAGATCCCGGAAATTACAATGACTCGATATTTAATACGAAAACAGACGTATGGACACCAATGCAATATAGCGAGATAACGACAAGGGTGGAAAACAATCCGGGCATTACAAGAATAACTATTACACTGATTTTATCTTTATCATATATTGCAGCTGCGATAATAGCTTTTATTTGTTTTATTATTCTTATAATAAATATAAACAAATCATATATCTTTGAGTGGAAAAACGTACGCCTGCTAAGACGTATAGGAATTGCGCTAATTACAACAAGTCTGATAGTTATAATCCTTGGATACCTGAACTACCATACGGTATCATCTCAGATACAACTAAAAGATTATGACTTTGACTATTCAAATATTTTACAAACCGGCAATCTTATGCTCGGACTTGCGTCTCTTCTTATTGCGGAGATTTTCGCTATCGGACTTAAACTAAGAGAAGAGCAGGAATTAACTATTTAAAAAAGAACAACAATTATATATGCCTATTATTGTAAACCTAGATATTATGATGGCGAGGAGGAAGATCTCTCTAAATGAGCTCTCCGAGCGCGTGGAAATAACTCCTGCCAACCTTTCTGTACTTAAAACCGGGAAAGCTAAAGCTATACGATTCTCTACGCTTGAGGCTATTTGCAGGGTGCTTGATTGTCAACCAGCCGATATCTTAGAGTATAAAGCCGAATAAAAATATTATGACATATCAATAGTTTATCGCAAAATAAATTACAGATAAAAAAAAATCCCTCTCGATAATCGAGAGGGATTTTTTTATTGCGTATGCAATTGCAAATATTATCCTAAATAAGATTTTAGCAGTTTACTTCGAGAGTTCTGACGTAGTTTTCGTATTGCTTTTTCTTTGATCTGGCGTACACGTTCACGTGTTAATCCGAATTTATCGCCAATCTCCTCAAGCGTCATTTCCTGATTTCCTATACCGAAAAACATTTTAATTATGTCTCTCTCTCTGTCTGCTAATGTACCTAAAGCTCTGTCAATTTCTTTAGCAAGAGATTCGTTTATCAGAGATCTGTCGGCGATTGGAGAATCGTCGTTAATCAGAACGTCCAACAAACTGTTATCTTCACCTTCCACAAATGGAGCATCTACCGAAATATGACGACCAGATACTTTCAGTGTATCTGAAATCTTATCTACCGGTATGTCCAGTTCTGTAGCTAACTCCTCTGGCGATGGTTTACGCTCGTTTTCTTGTTCAAACTTAGAGAAGGCTTTGCTGATTTTATTCAGCGAGCCAACCTGATTTAAAGGAAGACGCACGATACGTGACTGCTCCGCCAAAGCCTGTAATATAGACTGACGAATCCACCATACAGCGTAAGAAATAAATTTAAAACCGCGGGTCTCATCAAACTTCTCTGCCGCTTTGATCAGTCCCAAGTTTCCTTCATTTATCAAATCGGGCAAACTAAGCCCCTGATTTTGATACTGTTTAGCAACTGATACAACAAAACGGAGATTCGCTCTTGTTAGCTTCTCTAAAGCTCGGCGGTCCCCTTTTTTAATACGCTGGGCTAGTTCTACTTCTTCTTCTACAGTAATTAGGTCCTCACGACCAATTTCTTGTAGATACTTGTCAAGTGAAGCACTCTCCCTGTTAGTAATTGACTTTGTAATCTTTAATTGTCTCATCCCACAAATAAGAATTTGGAGCGCAAATATACTTTTATTTTGTTAATTTGTCAAGTCATTCCACAGACAAAAATACAACTTATGTAAAATTTATATTCTAAACTCTTTGATATTTACTTTTAAAACAAAAAACAATATGCTTTGTTTTATTAGAACTCTTTTTTTTCACATATAACTCTCTCTGATAATCAGTTTATTATTAAGAGTACTACCAACTTAAACACTTAAAATAATGTAATAAACTCAAATATAACGAACTTAACACAATATAATAAAATAACGGCACAAATAAACATTTATTATATTAAACCTGATAAATATTTATATGTGCCGCAAATTATATTTAGTTTTTGTTCTTCATTGCTGCAGTTACATCTATCGCGTAGTAAGCGGTCTTACCGCTTGGGTATAGCCCTACAATAAACATTACCGGTTCGCTATCACCTATCCTTACGGATGTAAGATCGCGATAAATTCTTTCTACATCTTTTTCTGTAGAAACTCGTGTATCGTTAATCTTTACAATTACAAAACCATCTTTGATACCGGCATATTTTACTTTACCGTCTTTGATACTTGTCACTTTCACCCCGTTACGGATACCAAGCTTAACTTTTTCGTTTGATGTAAGAGTTTCAAACTTAGCGCCAAGAGAATTAAAGTTCTCTTGTTTTACAAGATCCGTATTTCCACTAATATTTTTCAATGTCACTGTTTGAGCCTTACTTTTTCCGTCCCTGAGATCGGAAGAGCACACGTCTGAACTCCAGTCACCGCTCATTATCTCG
>CAMTOT010000121.1 GCA_947074165.1 uncultured Bacteroidales bacterium | reverse complement strand
CTACACCAGGACGTACACTCTTTCCCTACACGACGCTCTTCCGATCTGATCAACTCGATGAGACTGCATCTCATATTGGAGCTGTCAATGTTGTAAAGTTTATACGTGATGGTAACAAGACCGTATTGAAAGGTTATAATTCTGATGTAGTAGGTTTTTCTGATTCTATTTCTTCTATGTTGAGTGTAACTCACAATAAAGCGCTTGTGCTTGGTACAGGCGGAGCTTCTAAGGCTGTAATTTATGCGCTTAATAAGCTTGGACTTCAGACAACTTTAGTTTCTCGCGTCGGAGTTGGTGAGGTCTTGTCTTATAGTGATATCACGCCAGAGAAACTTCAGGAGTTTAATGTAATCGTAAATACTACGCCTTTGGGTATGTATCCCAATATAGATACTGCTCCTGATTTGCCTTATGAAGCAATAGATGGATCTTTTGTATGTTATGATCTTGTTTATAATCCGGAAGAAACCAAATTTTTGCGTCTGTGTAAAGAGAGAGGCGCAAAAATTAAAAATGGTCACGAAATGCTGATACTTCAGGCTCTTGAATCATGGCGTATATGGAATGCCTGATTATTATATAGTAATAAACAATAATCCCCGTTTTTCATCTTAAAAATGAAAAACGGGGATTACTGTTTAAAGGAATATTATCGAAAGATAGATTATCACGGCCGGTGCTGCAAGTAATATGCTGTCAAGCCTGTCTAAAAAACCTCCGTGTCCCGGTAGTATGCTGCCGGAATCTTTAATCCCGATATTTCTTTTTAATAAAGATTCAGAAAGGTCACCGTAGGTCGCAAATATTGAAGTAACCGCAGACATACCCATCCACTGCCATATATTCATTATGTCTGATATGTAGCTGAACGCAATACCTGCCAGGATAGAAAACGCAATGCCTCCAAAAAAGCCTTCCCATGATTTCTTGGGCGAAATCCTTTCAAATAACTTTCTTTTACCTATCATGCTTCCTACCAGATATGCTCCTGTGTCATTAAGCCATATAAATGCAAAAATAGACAATACAAGGATAGGAGAGTATGATGTTGTTTCTCCGTTATGAAGAAAACCAAGTATATTAAGAAGTGACAACGGTAATGCGATATATACCTGACCTAAAAATATAAACGCCCAGTTTTTAAGCGGATCAGGTTTTTGCCCATACAGACCGCCTATGAACGTAATCATAAGAAACGCCAGATATATAATATAAATCTTTACTCCGATTAATCCCATCATAAACAGTGCGCTTCCTGCAAATAATACCACGCCGCCTATGCTTGGCAGCAATGTGTTGCTTGTTACGCCTTTGTGGGTTTTCATAAGTCCGTAAAATTCATTCAGCATAAGGTATGTGATTGCCGAGAATACGCCAATGTAGCTTGATGGACCAAATATAATAGAACTGACTATCACAGCTACAAAAATTGCACCTGTGACAGCCCTTGTTATAAGATTTTTCAATTTGTCAGTTTTAAAGTTAAGATATTATTTATTCTCAGCTTTTTCTTCTTCAGTTGTAGAATCTGATTCTTGTTGTGTCTGTTCATTCTGTTCTTGTGCCGCGTTAATGTCTTCCTGCGATTCAAGTTCAGATTCACAAATTACCTCCTCTGTTTCTTCCTCTGCTTTTTTAGCTGCTTTCTCATCAGCGTCTGCCATAATTTCCTCTGAGCGTGATGCCCAAGGGCGTTTGCCAAAGATATTTATCAGATCCTCTGTGTAGATTACCTCACGTTCAAGCAGTACCTGTGTTAGTTTTTCATGTCCCTCTTTATGTTCGCTTAGTATAGACATAGCTCTTTCATATTCCTGGGCGATAATTGCCTTCACTTCATCATCAATAACCTGTGCTGTACTGTCGCTATATGGTTTGCTGAATCCGTACTCCTGACCTGTTGAGTCGTAGTAAGACAGGTTTGGCAGTTTTCCGCTCATTCCGTAGTAAGCTATCATAGCGTAAGCCTGCTTTGTTGTTCTCTCAAGGTCGTTTGATGCGCCGCTTGATATTCTATCCAGGAATACCTCTTCTGCAGCACGTCCGCCCAAAGTAGCGCAAAGTTCATCAAGCATCTGCTCTTTTGTAGTAATCTGTCTCTCCTCAGGAAGATACCATGCTGCTCCAAGCGCTTTTCCGCGAGGTACAATTGTAACCTTCACAAGAGGTGAAGCATATTGCAAGAACCAGCTTACAGTAGCGTGTCCGGCTTCATGTATCGCTATAGAACGCTTCTCTTCGTCAGTTATAATTTTTGATTTTTTCTCCAGACCTCCGATTATACGGTCTACAGCATCCATGAAATCTTGTTTCTGAACGAATGTTTTGCCTCTGCGTGCTGCTATCAGCGCCGCTTCATTACACACATTTGCGATGTCGGCTCCTGAGAATCCCGGGCTTTGGCGAGCTAAAAGATCTACATCTATAGACCCGTCTATTTTTATAGGGTGAAGGTGTACTCTGAATATTTCGCGACGGTCATTTAGATCCGGTAATTCAACATATATCTGTCTGTCAAAACGACCGGCTCTTAATAATGCTTTATCAAGTATGTCAGCACGGTTTGTTGCTGCCAGAATTATCACTCCGCTATTTGATCCAAAACCGTCCATCTCTGTAAGGAGCTGATTAAGGGTGTTTTCTCTCTCATCGTTCGAACCCATATTGGGGTTCTTGCCGCGAGCCCTACCTACAGCGTCAATCTCATCGATAAATATGATACAAGGTGATTTCTCTTTAGCCTGACGGAAAAGATCTCTTACGCGGGATGCACCCACACCTACAAACATTTCAACGAAATCAGAACCCGAAAGAGAGAAGAATGGTACGTTTGCCTCACCAGCCACTGCTTTTGCAAGAAGTGTCTTACCTGTTCCCGGAGGGCCTACAAGTAGCGCTCCTTTCGGTATTTTACCTCCGAGTTCGGTGTATTTGCTCGGGTTTTTAAGGAATTCTACAATTTCCTGAATCTCTTGTTTAGCCTCAGAAAGCCCGGCTACATCCTTGAAAGTCACATTCACGCTGTTGTCTTTGTCAAAAAGCTGAGCTTTTGATTTCCCAACGCTGAATACGCCTCCGCCTCCTGCCTGATTTGACATTCTGCGCATGATAAACAGCCAGAATCCGATAATCAGTATAAACGGACCAAATGTCCATAGTATTTCAGAGAAACTATTGCTTTTTTCATATTTCACATCTGCCGTAAAACCATCTTCAGCTCTCCATTTATCCTCTTTATCTGCAAATTTATCTGCAGATGGTATGCTGAATGTTACGGTCGGGTGACCTATCATTTTGTCTCCTTTTGATTCAAATATGGTTTTTGCCGCACTATCAGTTAGTTGCGCCTCTCCCATATCCTTATTGGAGTAAATTGTTACTTTTTCAACTGCTCCGCTTTTGGCTAGCTTTTCAAACTCAGAGAATCCTATCTCTTTTGTCATTGTACTGTCGTTCATCAGCCATAGCCCTAATAGCATAATGGCAATGATGGAATACATCCAGTATAAATTAAATTTGAATTTGAATGGCGGCTTTTTCCCCCCTTTGTTGTTATTTGGGTTTTGAGTATCGCTCATATTTATTCTTGATATTTGTTTTAGTTTAGTATTAATCCAAGTCTTCTATCTCTGTCAGTATGGCATCCGCCCATAGCTGTTCGAGGTTATAAAACTCTCTTTGTTCTTTAATGAATACATGTACAAGAATCGTGCCATAATCAATCACAATCCATTGGCTGTTTTTGAATCCGTCGTATCCATAAGGTTTAATGTCTATATTCTCACGAAGATGATCTATTACGTTTTCAGCAATACCTCCCACCTGTGTTGTCGAACTCCCCTCGCATATTACAAAATACTCAAAAGTCGCTTCCTCTATTTCACTCATATTTGCTACCACAATATTTTTTGCTTTCTTATCCTGAAGAGCTTCAACTATGGTTTCAATCATTTTTTCCTGACTCATCTAAATTTTATATCGTTTTAAAACAAGGCAAATAATTACTTTTTCGTTCATATATGATGGATATATTTTTGTTTATACATATATCGCACCTCTCACAAAGATAATCTGAAATATATTATTTTTAGCGTAATTTTATTGATTATTTGTCTTGTATATTCTTTTTCCGACATTTTTATTTAATAATGCTAATCTGTTTTTCTCTTAATTTGTTCTATAAATTATTCAGGTTTGAGTTTTTATAGAGGTTATTTTTTTATCTTTGCCCCTTCGGAAAAAATTAAAATATTAAATATGGAAATCAAAGGAAGAATAGTTCAGATTTTGCCTCTTGTGACAGGTGTTTCTGCTAATGGTGAATGGAAAAAGCAGGATTATATTCTTGAGACAGACGATCAGTATCCTAAAAAGATTTGTTTTAACTGTTGGGGTGATAAAATTCAGCAATTTAATATCCAGCAAGGCGAAGAGCTTATTGCCAGCATCGACGTTTCTAGTCGTGAGTTTAACGGTCGCTGGTATACTGAGGTTCGTGCATGGAAGATCGATCGTCCTTCTGCTCAGCCTGCTCAATCGCAGGATATGGGAGCTGCTCCGTTCCCTCCACAGGATTATTTTGCGCCTCAGACAAACGCGGGAGCTGCATCTAACGATGATCTGCCATTCTAATTCCTGATTACATTAACGGAATTTATAAAGAAAACGGGTTCTCATTATTAATATGAGAGTCCGTTTTTTGTTTTCATTATTTCTGCTTCCGGTATGACATCGTATTGTGATATCAAGGCGTATGCCTTAATATTATGATTTGATTTTTTCCTGTTGAAAGTTTTTGCCACGTACATGGCATAATCGTGACAGGTACGTGGCAGACATATGACATGCACGTGGCAGAAGTCTGCCATGTACGTGGCAAAGCTTTTTGGCAGGTAGAATTTAGTCTTTGATATTATTTGTTAGTTGTTGCCATTCGGACATAAAAAAAGGAGTAGCATATGCTACTCCTTTCCAAAGATCGTATATCTCTTTTTCTGATAATATATATTATTAATAAGCAAATAGAGGATATTTCTCCATTGTTTTATTAACATCAGATCTGACCTCTGCAATAACAGCTTCGTTATCAACATTGTCAAGTACTTTTTCAATCTGCTCAGCGATATAAGCCATTAGATCTTCTTTAGCACCGCGAGTTGTGATAGCTGGAGTACCCAGACGGATACCTGATGTCTGGAATGCCGAGCGAGAATCAAACGGAACCATGTTTTTGTTGCATGTAATATCTGCAGCTACAAGAGCTTTTTCCGCAACTTTACCTGTCAGTTCAGGATATTTAGTGCGAAGGTCAACAAGCATAAGGTGATTGTCTGTACCTCCTGACACGATGTTGAATCCGCGTTTGATTAGTTCTTCTGCAAGTTTAGCAGCGTTTTTCTTAACTTGAGTCTGGTATTCTACATACTCCGGCTGCATACATTCCCAGAATGCTACCGCTTTAGATGCGATTACGTGCTCAAGCGGTCCGCCCTGAATACCAGGGAAAACAGCAGAGTCAAGACAAGCTGTCATTGATTTTACTTCACCTTTTGGTGTAGTCTGTCCTTTAGGGTTGGCGAAGTCTTCACCAACAAGGATAATACCGCCACGAGGTCCGCGTAGAGTTTTATGCGTAGTTGAAGTAACAATGTGAGCGTATTTAACAGGATTTTCAAGGACACCTGCAGCAATAAGGCCGGCAGTATGAGCCATATCAATAAGAAGGATAGCTCCTACTTTGTCAGCAATCTCGCGCATACGTTTGTAGTCCCACTCACGAGAGTATGCCGAACCACCACCGATAATCATTTTTGGTTTTTCGCGAAGTGCTACTTCCTCCATCTGATCGTAATCTACATATCCAGTCTCCTCTATTACGTTGTATTCGCAAGGAGTATATATAAGACCTGAAGAGTTTACAAGCGAACCGTGAGAAAGGTGACCGCCGTGAGCAAGATTAAGTCCCATGAATTTATCGCCCGGATTTAGTACTGCAAGAAATACAGCAGCATTTGCCTGCGCTCCGGAGTGTGGCTGTACGTTTGCCCAGCAAGCCCCGAAAATATCTTTAAGTCTGTCGATAGC
The DNA here is from genome assembly GCA_947074165.1 of uncultured Bacteroidales bacterium. Taxonomy (GTDB): domain Bacteria; phylum Bacteroidota; class Bacteroidia; order Bacteroidales; family JAUNSR01; genus JAUNSR01. The sequence continues at coordinate 2,223 of CAMTOT010000121.1, read as the reverse complement.
GATCTGTTCGCTCTGGTCAACCACTTCGCAGCCGCCGTAGTAACGTTTGCCAGGATACCCTTCAGCATATTTATTAGTAAGAACTGAACCCATAGCTTCCATCACTTCGTCGCTTACAAAATTTTCAGATGCGATAAGCTCGATACCTTTCAGCTGACGCTGACGTTCTTTAGCGATGATGTCAAAAATAATTTCGTCTCTTTTCATTTTATGTTTCTGTTGTGTGAGTATTCAATTTAATAAAAGAAAGGTGAAAATTCTTTTAATTTGTGCAAATATAAGACTTATTTCTTTTTCTTTTTCATTACAGACCATCCAAATCTGCCAATATGTTTACCTGATTCATAATAATTACCATGAATATATACCAGAGGGTTAGCGTTGATAAGAGAAAAGGCGTTGGTGTTCGCATCGATAAACTCCTCGTCGGCTTTTACGTTTACGACCTCCGCGATGAACATGTCGTGAGAACCAAGTTTCTTGATTTCAACTACTTTACACTCTATGCATAATGGTGATTCCTCAATAATAGGGCAGTTTACAACAGCCGCTTTACCGGGTGTAAGTTTCATCTCTTTGAATTTGTCAAAATCTTTGCCTGATTTTACACCGCACCAATCAGTAGCGAATGCCATCTTTTTATTGGTGAGATTTATTACAAATTCCATGTTTTTCTTTATGATATCATAAGAGTGTCGCTCGGGACGTACTGATATATAACACATCGGAGGATTTGTGCATATTGTCCCCGTCCATGAGATTGTTATAAGGTTATACTCTTCAGGGGTAGCGCCGCAGCTAACCAGCACCGCCGGCAAGGGATATATCATAGTTCCCGGTTTCCAGTCTTGTTTCATTATAATGAGAGGTGATTAAAGTGTTTCTATTTCTGATTTTTTCATTACCCTTTCGCAGTATACGCACTTCATTGTGCCGTATTCTTTGTCAAGGACATTAAATTTAGTTTTCATCGGTTCGTTGTTGGTTACGCATTTAGGATTTGAACATTTAACGATCCCGATAATCTGATCAGGCAGAATGACATTCTTTTTCTCAACTACCTCATAGTTTTTGATGATGTTTATTTTAATATTTGGCGCTACTACCGCTATTCGGTTTATATCGTCTTCGTTGAAAAACTTGTCAGCTATTTTTACTATCCCTTTGTGTCCGATTTTATGGCTTTCAAGGTTATTGCCTATAGTAATATTGTTTTTCAGAGAGTCAAGCTGAAGTATGTTTACTACTTTAAATAATACATCTGAAGGTATATGGTCTATAACGGTCCCGTTTTCAAGAGCCGCTACTTCTAATTCTTTTTTTATATTGCTCATATTCTCAATAATTACAGGTTATTTATTTGCTTTATCGGCAGGCATTGGCATGCCAAGCATTTTGCAGATAATTGTCTGGCGTGCGTAAACTCCGTTTTGAGCTTGCTGAAAGTAGTAAGCTTTAGGATTGTCGTCAACGTCATAAGCGATCTCATTGACACGTGGCAGCGGGTGAAGGATGCGGACGTTGTCTTTGCTGTTGTCGAGCATTTTGTTGTGAAGAGTGTAGATATTCTTTACCTTTTCATACTCCATAAGATCTGTAAAGCGTTCACGCTGTACACGTGTCATGTATATTATATCGGCATTGTTAATCACTTCCTGAGTGAAATCTGTATGCTCTACATATTTAATATTGTTTTCGCGGCAGAATTTAAGATATTCCTCCGGCATGCGAAGCTCGCTTGGAGCCACAAAGTGGAAAGTCGGATTGAAGTGAGACATTGCCTGAAGCAGAGAGTGTACTGTACGTCCGTATTTAAGATCTCCAACCATTACAATATTAAGGTTGTCAAGTCTGCCTTGTGTTTTGTATATAGAGTACAGGTCGAGCATCGTTTGCGATGGGTGTTGATTTGCACCGTCACCCGCGTTGACGATAGGCACTGCTGAGACTTCAGATGCATATCTTGCGGCTCCTTCAAGAAAATGGCGCATTACGATAAGATCAGCGTAGTTGCTTACCATTTTGATAGTGTCTTTTAGTGTTTCTCCCTTAGAAGAGCTCGTTGTGGCAGCATCAGAAAAACCGATAATACGACCGCCAAGTCTGTTTACCGCGGTTTCAAAACTTAGTCTTGTGCGAGTAGACGGTTCGAAAAACAGTGTTGCAATCACTAGATCGGAAGAGCACACGTCTGAACTCCAGTCACCGCTCATTAACTCGTAT
>CAMTOT010000120.1 GCA_947074165.1 uncultured Bacteroidales bacterium | reverse complement strand
AGATAATGAGCGGTGACTGGAGTTCAGACGTGTGCTCTTCCGATCTAAAGTAAAATTATTCTAATCTTTTCGGATAACGGAGTGTATCAAAAACAACTCCGCCATTCGTCTGATATGAATCTGACACAAATAAAGAGATTCTTTCTCAGAGGTACAAATTAATGGTCTTTAGGCACATCAAAAGGGCCGAAAATGGATATTTAGGGGTAAAAATCATTATTGTGGTATGAATATAAACGAGAATAATTTTAAATTTGTATTATAAATTATCAGATATGTACATTTGCATATCTCCAAAAACAACATTAACAGGTGTAAAATAAGTGTAAAGTATTATGACTTTTTTTAATCAAAATATCCCTACTTATTTATATGAAAAGAAGAATCTTATCAGACTCGTAATTTTCACAGCTTTTTTTGCCCTTATATTTATAAATCTATATAAGCCTTTTAATTCGGAGCACTGGTACAACGTATCAGTGACAAAATTCTTTATATATTCGAGTCTTATCATTCTGACTGGAATACTTGTTGTGGTAATGAGCAGGATAATAATGTATTATCATACAAAAAAGAACACTATAACATATGGTCAATATTATGTATGGGTATTAATCGAGATAATCGCAATGTCTTGTTTCTATACTTTATATACTTATAAACTGAATCCAAGCCGTGAATTAATTTCCATATTCCATAGTTCTACGATTAATACAAGTCTTGTTATACTTTTACCATATTCTGTATCTTGGCTTTATTTCTCATGGAAAGATAAAGTTAACAGGATTGAGATGCTTGAGATGCTAGATGAAAGTACGGATCCCAATTACGGCAAAAAAAATATCGTCTCATTCTATGATGAAAAAGGCGAGTTCAGATTCTCTGTAAAAAGGGACAATATGCTTTATATTGAATCTGCCGACAATTATATTAATGTTTGGTATCTTAATAAAGGTGTAGTGTCAAAATACATGATACGCAACTCTCTTAAAGCTATGGAAACTCTATTCGCAGATACAAACGTCATGAGATGTCACAGATCTTATGTTGTTAACCTGGAGCAAGTAAAAGTAATCAGGAGAGAGAAAAATGGCGTATACCTACAAATGGACATAGAAGGAGTTCCTGATTTACAGATTTCAAAAACATATATTGAGAAAATAATGAGCTGGTTCGGGCAGTTTTCTTCTTAATATCACATTACCTTAAAAAACTAGATTCCTTAAAAAAACACATATATGAAACACAGACTGTTTACTTCTATTGCGTTAACAGGTCTGATTACATCGACTACACTTAATGCCGGTATATCACCGGAAAAAGATCCAAATGTAAATCAGATAAATAGATGCGCACCAAGAGCCTCTTATTTTGCTTTTGAAAATAAAGAAAAGGCTATTACAGGTAACAAAATCAATTCCAACCGTTTTATTTCAATTGATGGAAAGTGGAAGTTCAACTGGGTAAAGGATGCAGATAATCGCCCACTCGACTTCTTTAAAGAAAATTATGAAGACAAGCATTGGTCGGAAATTAATGTACCCGGTAATTGGGAGCTCAATGGATATGGAGACCCGGTATATGTAAATACAGGTTATGCCTGGAGAACACAATTTGACAGTAAGCCGCCTTTCATTGAGGATAAGAATAACCATGTTGGTTCTTACCGAAGGACTATTAATATTCCCAAAGAATGGATTAAAGAAAAAGTATTCTTACATATAGGTTCTGCGACATCAAATCTTAGAGTATGGATAAACGGAGTATTTGTTGGATATAGCGAAGACAGCAAAATGGCTGCAGAGTTTGATATCTCAAAATATATCAGACAGGGAGATAATGTAGTGGCAATGCAGATAGATCGATGGTGTGATGGTTCATACCTTGAAGACCAGGACTTCTGGAGATTTAGCGGTATCTCAAGAGAATCTTATATATACTCACGCCCTAAAACTCATATAGATGATATTTTTGTAAATGCATCTTTGGATAAAGACTACACTAACGGCACCCTTAATATTGATTTATCGTCTGTAAACTCTTCAGGAAAGAATATTAACATAACGCTTTTTGACATAAATGGCAATAAAGTACTAACATCTGACGAACGTATATCCGGAAGTACATTAACAAAAAAATATGATATTGAAAAGCCACACAAGTGGAGTGCGGAAAATCCATATTTATATAAATTAATATTATCATTATCAGACAATAAAGATGTGATAGAAGCCATAACTCTTAACGTAGGCTTCAGAAACATCGAACTTAAAAACTCTCAACTTCTTGTAAACGGAGAACCAATACTAATAAAGGGAGTAAACAGACATGAACTTGATCCAGACGACGGATATGTAGTATCTGTAGAAAGGATGTTGCAAGATATAAAGATTCTAAAAGAAAATAATTTCAATGCAGTAAGAACATGTCACTATCCCAATGATCCAAGGTGGTACGATTTGTGTGATCAGTATGGGCTTTACGTAGTTGCAGAAGCTAATATTGAATCTCATGGAATGGGATATAACGAAAATACTCTAGCTAAAAATAAATCTTTTAAAATAGCTCACCTTGAAAGAAACACAGCGAACGTAGAGACATTTAAAAACCATCCTTCTATAATAATATGGTCACTTGGCAACGAAGCAGGTTTTGGAGAGAACTTTGAACAGTGTTACACATGGATAAAAAACAGAGACCATTCGCGCCTTGTACAATACGAACAATCAGCAAAAAATCGTTATACAGACATAGTATGCCCTATGTATGACAACTACAGTAAAATTGAAGAATTTGCGAAAGGAAATGACAAAAGACCACTGATATTATGTGAGTACGCTCATGCTATGGGTAATTCTCTTGGTGGATTTACAGAATACTGGGATCTTTTTAGAAAATATCCCAAACTACAAGGTGGATTTATATGGGATTATGCAGATCAGGCTCTACGTGATTATACCAAAGATGGTAAGATGATTTATACTTATGGCGGTTATTATGGAAACTATCAGGCATCTGATCACAACTTCAACTGTAACGGACTTGTAAACCCAGACCGCATTCCTAATCCGCATATCTACGAAGCCAGATTCCAACATCAAAATATCTGGACAAAAGTCATAGATGTAAAAAATGGAATTATTGAGATTTATAATGAGAACTTTTTCGAGTCACTAGATAATATTATTTTAGAATGGAGCATTGAGGCTGATGGCAAAATGATTGCTCTTGGCAATATGAACAATCTTAATATATCGCCTCAACAAAGAAAGACAATTACTCTTGAGAACTACAATATCGGGAGTTCTAATGCTAAAGAGATATTTCTTAATATAGATTATAAGTTAAGCAAATCTAAAGGAATACTTGATGCCGGACACTGTGTGGCTTACCAACAATTTCAACTTAAAGAAAGATGTGCAGAAGATCTGATAAGCGATAGCTATGGAGAAATAAAATACAAAGAACAGAAGTCACACTATTCTGTATATAATGACAACATAGAGATTTTAGTAAATAAAGGTACAGGTTGGATAGACCGTATATATTATGATGGCAAGGAAATGATTGAAAAGGGCTATCCTATAAAACCATCATTCTGGAGAGCACCGACTGACAATGACTACGGAGCTAATCTTGGCAGCAAATGCCGTATATGGGATAATCCGGAGATTAAGATAAAGAATATTTCGGTAGATAAGGATGGTAATAATATACTTATATCTGCAGATTATGAATTACCACAAGTATCTGGTCTTATGAATGTAAAATACCGGATAAACCATAAGGGAGAAATTCTTGTTAATATGAAAATGAATATTGCTGCAGATATAAGCAATCCGCTTAAATACGGAATGCAGGTGATAATGCCGAATAATTTTGCAAATATTGAATTTTTTGGAAAGGGACCTTATGAGAATTATTCAGATCGTAAATCGTCAGCAAAGGTGGGATTGTACCGTCAAAATATCGATGAACAATATTTTGCTTATGTAAGACCACAGGAATCTGGCACGAAATCAGATATAAGATACTGGAGTGTAAAAGACAATAAAGGTTCAGGACTTAAGTTTACATCCAATAGTCTTTTTAGTGCCTCGACACTTCCTTATTTAATTGAGGATTTAGACAGCGGACTAAAAAAAGAAAGTTCTAATAAACACTCAGGAGAACTAACTAAAAGGGATATATCTGTGTGTCAGATTAATGCAGATCTACTTGGATTGGGGTGTGTAAACAGTTGGGGGGCATTACCGTTGAAAGATTATCGCCTTACAAAAGACAATTATGAATTTGAATTCGCTATCATACCGGTATCAACTGCACTCTAAACAGAGTCTGTTAAGTATCAAATTATAAAACAGAGTATTACGTTTATATAATGAAAATATAACGTAATACTCTTTTTTTATAAATATACTTAAATCAAAAATCTTTTGCCCTACAGCATTGTTTTAAATTCAAAGGTCTCCTCCCAGACCGTGAGATTGATATGATGATTAATAATGATTTAAACTATCATTAGTGGCGCGATGAAAAAGTGTATTTTACTACTGACAATGTTCTTTGGATTGATCCAGTTTGGCTTTCCAAGAGAAAAAATCCAGAATCGTTTCTACGGGTGCAATTTTGGTTACAAACTTCAAGATGTTGAGAAAGCTCTGACGAAATCAGGCAATCACGAGTTTTACAGGTGGCAAAAGAATCATATTCTTCTACTTAAACCCGAACTTGAAGGTTTGCAGTTTACCAATGCGTTTTTATATTTTCAAAGTGGAGAGTTCCAGGGTATTGAATTTATTGTATCCTACTCGTCTATGCAGGAATGTGATGTTGTTTTTAAGAAGCTGCTTGGCTCTCTTGAGACAAAATACGAAAAAGGCAAGGTCATTATAATAAATAATGAGTTTGAGGCATTCCTTTTTGAAGATAATGAAAACAGTATAAGGCTTACAGTTCTGCCTCGAGAGAAACCGCAGGGCACAGTTTATGTATTAGCTATACTCTACTCCAATGAGTCGTTGTTTGACAACAATAAGCTAACAAGTAAATAACTCATAAGATGTGATCCGATTGATTTATTAAGAGTCATAATTTGATAAATAATATTCTTCAGATCACATTTTATTTAATATTTAATACACCCGGAAATGAAGAGTATGATGAATATAAATAAACACCTTATACTTTATACCATAAGTCTTCTCCTGATTATTTTTATCTCTATACCGGGGCCCGCAAATGCAACGGAGGCTATACCGCATACATTTATGGAGTGTAGTTTCGGGGATGATATTAATATTGTTAAAGAGAAACTTATACAAAAAGGTTCCGAACCGTTTAATCTAAAAGAGTCGGATATAAAAGACATTTGTATAATGTATCCGGAATATAACGGAATAAAATTTAATTACGCTGTATTTTCATTTTTCAAGGATAAACTATTTTCTGTCAGATTCAGCTCTGTTATATCAAACCTTGATAATGTAAAAAATATATATGCTGGATTTAGTTCCATGTTCGACAGGATATATTTTAAAGGCAATGATACAAATTATCCAAATCTTCTGATAAGAACTTATCCTGATGATAATTCTGTATTACAACTTACAGCTGAGTCATTATCATGGGATGATAAGAATACTTATCAGATAAGTATAAATTATACGGATCCTACAGTTTTGACTGAAATAAAGAAAAATAAAGGAATAGAATTTTAAGTGGCTTTACTTCTTATTTTTTAATATTTGTTTTAATTAGATATATTTGTGGTGGATAAATATTCATCACAAATATATTCTTTTATGTATCAAAAGTACACCCGTACACTAACTACACTATCTGTTATTATAAGTGCATATTATATAAATGCACAGATACCTATCAACTATTATAATAAGGCGGAAGGTCTTTCTAAAGAGAAGTTAAAGAGCTCTCTACATAATATTATTAAAGATGCCGAAGTCTTAAAATACGGTTCAGGAGAAAATCACACATGGCATGGTTTTTTGCATACTGATTCACAGGATGATGGCAGAGTAACAGATCGCTACTCAGAACTCACATATTACTTCAACGGATACAATAGCGTTGCGGGCATGCATATAGAACATTCATTTGCAAATAGTTGGTGGGGAGGCATTAAAAATCAGGCTTATAATGACCTACACCATCTTTATCCATCCAACGCAAGCGCCAATATGAGTAAAAGCAATAATGTCATGGCTGTTGTAGACGGATCTACAACAACAGACAATGGCGCAATAAAGGTCGGACGCTCATCATCTCGTCCAGGAGCAACAATAACAGCCTGGGAACCTGCCGATAAATATAAGGGGGACTTTGCGCGTACATATATGTACATGGCAACATGCTACGAAAATATGGATACATTATGGCAAAGCGACGGACTTAACATGCTTGATAATAATAGATATCCTGTATTTGAAAAATGGGCTATTGATCTGCTTCTTAACTGGAATGAGCTTGATCCGGTAGATGAAACAGAAAGACTGCGCAATGAAAATGTGTATAAAATACAGAGAAATAGAAATCCCTTCATTGATTATCCGGAACTTGCATCGTTTATTTGGGGAAAAGATACTGCTAATGTTTTCTTTACGAATCCGGAAAACATGGCTTCGGTTATATTTACACCTTATGACCTAGAAGTAATAGACTTTGATTATATAGATAGAAATGAACCGGGTCATATAGATGTCATATTACGAGGGAGGAATATTACAGATGATGTACATCTTAAATATGACAATGGGATATTATCGTCCACTCTTGACCACATTGAATATGAGAAATTTAATTCTGGAATTGAGATAGGATTCTCGGTTATAAGTCAGGAGGAAGGAGAATTTAATATTCCGGTAGAACTTAATTTCGGAGATAACAAATCACAATTCAATCTCACTGGATATATTTTTGATACAGTAATAGCACTTGATGCATCAGATATTTATTCTTCACAAAATACAAAATCATTTACAGCCAATTGGCGAGCAAAAATACCAGTAACGATAGATATATATAGAAAGACCGATAATGAACAGGTTTCTATAGCTGGTTTTCCTCGTGAAAACATAACAGGAATAGCTATGGATATCACATCACTTTTGGCAAATACCACGTATTATTATACTATTAGTGCGAATGGCATAATTTCGAATGAAATAGAAGTATATATACCTGAACCGGAACCAATATTCACGGTAAAATATGAAGAACTGTCTTTCACTTCTATCCCTGACAGGTGCTCTACATATAAGCGAATCGATGTTACTCTTGTCGGTGTATCTGACACAAAAACATCATTCTCTACTACAGAGCCGTTTGAGTTAAGTATTGATAATATAAATTGGTCGTCAAGTGTAGAAATTGAAGGTCTTTCTCCATATTGCTATGTTAGAATGGGGGCAGTTGATAATGAGACATTCGCTGAATGTGAACTCTTTATAAAATGCGACAAAATAGATAACGAAAAAATAATCAACCTAAAAGGAGAAATAAATAAAAATAAATCGCTGTTCGAAGGTTTTGAATTTGCCTCAAAAACAGGATATGCCGAGGCTCAGGTCGTCGGTGATGACGCATTATGGAGCATGAAATGTGCGTTAGTAGGAACATTAGACACAGACAAGAAAAACGGAAGAAGTTCCGTAAGATTAAATAAAGATACGAATAACGGAATAGGTGTGCTGGAGATGATTTCCACGCTAAAAGCCGGAATAGATTCTTTATCTTTTTATGCCGGCAGTTTCTCTAGTGATGCCTTAGGTAAACTTATAATAGAATATACATCTGATAACGGTATCAGCTGGAATAAAATTTCAGATTTGACCGTAACAAAAAGCTGGGAAAAATATTCTTATTATATTGGCATAAATGAAAGTGTGAGATTGAGATTTACAAAAGACAACACCACAAACAAAAGAGTAAATATTGATGATATACAGGTATCTGATTATGCAATGATAAACTCACTATACGATAACCTTATAGATAAGGAGTCCATATCAATCTCCGGCTGTGAGGTAAATGTTTCTTGCGATGAAGGTTGTTATATCAATATATACGACCTTCAGGGCATAAAAGTATTTGATTATAATACCTCTGAGAAGAGTTTAAAAATAACTCTCGACAAAGGAGCATATATAATAAAAGGACGTTATAACTCGAAATTAGCGATAATAAGATAAAAAGATAAAGGGGCTGTCTAACAAGTTTGAAGTGAACCCCGAAAGTTAGACAAAAAACTTTCGGGGTTTTCTTATGGCTAAAAAAGAAAAGAGAAAAAAACATTCAGATGCAGATCGTCTACGATATATGCATA
>CAMTOT010000119.1 GCA_947074165.1 uncultured Bacteroidales bacterium | reverse complement strand
CAAAAATATCCTAACTAAACCTTTATGTGCAACGGCTGTTGCCGATATCGGCAACGGGCGTTTCCGACTTTGGAATCCGTTGATTCCCAAGTCGGAATCAGCGGTTGCACTTTCCGGCAACCGTTGATTCATATATAGTATTGGTTGGGAGATTTTTGGAAAGGTATTTGATATACACCATCCATACTTAAAAAGAAATAACAATAAAATAGTGCAAACAGACTAGTAATTTGTTATAACCATATAACTTTCTATATAACCAGGAGATCATGCAGAATAATATACAGTATAAAGGGTTATCAAGCTATCAGGTAGAAAATAAATTAGTTGCCGATGGTTATAACGAACTACATCAAGCACGCCGTGAAAAATTTACTTATGTTCTTTTTTCTATAATAAAAGAACCAATGTTTATATTGCTGCTTTTGTGTGGTACTCTGTATATGATACTTGGGAATGTAGAGGAGGGGATTATATTGTTATGTTTTGTATTTGTCGTGATGGGTATAGAACTTCACCAGCGGCATAAAAGCGATAAAGCATTAGATGCTCTTAAAGATCTGTCAAGTCCAAGAGCAATAGTTATCCGTGATGGTAAAGAAAAGAGAGTGCCAGGACGTGAACTGGTATGTGGAGATATCATTGTTTTGCAGGAAGGGGACAGAGTGCCGGCTGACGCGCTTGTGAGAGAATGTATAAATCTTGTTGTTGATGAATCTATGCTGACAGGAGAATCCGTCCCGGTAAATAAGACTGAATTTATAAATGAATCTGATAATGAAACATCTTTTGTCTATGCAGGCTCAATGGTTGTACAAGGTCAGGGCATAGCTGAAGTAAAATATACCGGCATGAACACTATGATGGGAAAGATTGGTAAAGAACTTAATGAGACCACACAAACCCCATCGGAACTTAAAAAATCGATAGGGAAACTTGTTAAAAAGCTTACTGTTATAGGTGCTTCTTTATGTTTTATAGTCGTTATAGTTTATACAATAACAAGAGGATCATTACTAAATGGTTTTTTAGCCGGTATTACATTGGCTATGGCTATGCTACCGGAGGAATTCCCCGTTGTTTTGTCAATATTTATGGCTGTGGGGGCATGGCGTATATCATCAAAGAATGTGCTTACCCGTAATAGCTCAGCCATTGAAATGATGGGAGCTATAACAACACTTTGTACAGATAAAACGGGAACACTTACAAAAAATAAGATGGTTGTATCGGAGCTGTTTAATAAAGAGTCATACTGGAATATAACAGAAGAAAAGGATTTACCCGAGGAATTTCATGATATAATTGAGTTTGGCATACTCTCAAGTGAGTCGGATCCTTTTGATCCGATGGAAAAAGCTATAAATAGAATAAGCAGTGAATTTCTCGCTAATACAGAGCACATTCATCTTGACTGGGAGCTTATTAAGGAGTATCCACTCACAAAAGAGATGCTTGCAGTATCAAGAGTCTTTGATACGGGTATGCAAAAAGATAGTGTGGTTGCTACAAAAGGCGCGCCTGAATCAATTTTTGATTTATGTCATTTGTCGGATGAGAATATTAAAAAGTACTCAAAGGCTCTGCATGAAATGAGTGAGCGTGGATTAAGAGTATTAGGTGTGGCAAGAGGGAGTATAAGGAAAGATATGCTGCCTGAGATACAACATGATATAACTTACCAGTTTGTAGGGCTTATTGGTTTTTTAGATCCAATAAGAAAAGGCGTGAAGAAAGCCGTAAAGGAGTGTTATAATGCCGGCATAAGGGTGATTATGATAACAGGTGATTATCCTGAGACTGCTATGAAAATCGCAGATGAGATAGGGTTGGTGAATAGTAATGTGTGTATTACCGGTAAAGAGATGTCCGAAATTTCGCAAGATGATTTGCCGGGATACATAAAAAATATAAATGTATTCGCTCGTGTATTACCTGAGCAGAAGCTTCATATCGTTAGAGCATTGAAAAAAAACGGGGAGATTGTAGCAATGACAGGTGACGGCGTTAACGATGCTCCAGCCCTTAAATGTGCCAATATAGGGATTGCTATGGGACGAAAAGGAACGGATGTTGCCAGAGAAGCATCATCACTAGTACTCACTGATGATAATTTTGGGTCAATTGTGGAAGCTTTAAAGACAGGACGCAGAATATTTGATAATTTGCAAAAAGCAATGGGTTATATTTTCGCGATTCATGTTCCTATTGCCGGATTATCACTTATACCTGTATTTATACCCGGTTATCCTCTTGTTTTGTGGCCGGTTCATGTCGTATTTCTACAGCTTGTGATAGATCCAGCCTGTTCTGTAGTATTTGAGGCTGAAGAACCCGAGAAGGATATAATGAATAGGGAGCCGACGGATATAAGTAAACCATTCTTTGGCTCCGGGAAACTTATAGTTTCATGTGTTCAGGGCTTTTTTATACTTGTTGTTACACTGTTTATATATTTTATAACTATCCGTTTAGGTTATGACTCAACCACCGTGAGAGCTATGACATTTGTCGCTTTAATAATAGCCAACATAAGCACAATAATGACCAACCGCTCATGGAGCGAATCAATATTTACAATAATAAAGACACCAAATAAAGCGGTAATATGGATATTGGCAGGGACTGTTTTGTTTATCACCCTTATACTTACAGTTCCATTTTTAATAAACCTGTTTCAATTTTCCACTCTATCAATACTACAAATATTGATATCTGTAGTATCGGGTATAAGTACAATTGTATGGTTTGAACTTTATAAGCTAAGAAAAAGAATGTCTAAGAGAAAATCATAAGAATGAGTTGTGCCGAGATTACTCTTATAAACATAGATAGCGGATATACAGTAGCATATGCAACAGAAGGGACATCATCTTCAACGGTTGTATTAGCAAAAGAAAGCGCCATCGGGTTTGCCATGCAGCCACAAAGCATACCTATATTCTCTGAATAATCTGTTTTAAAGCTTTTAGAAGATATATATCCTACAATCAATACCGGGACAATAGTAAGCAAAAAACCTATACCAATCCACAGTACACCTTCAGGGCGAAATACTGTTTCGAAGAAGTGTTCACCGGCTGTTAGTCCAAGTCCGGCCAGATATATAACAATCCCGAGTTGTCTGATCATCAGATTTGCACTCTGAGTTGTGTAAGTTGCTACATGAAATCTTGGGCCGAAAGCTCCCATCAATATCCCCACGATAATAGGGCCACCTGCAATGCCAAGTTTGATAGGCATTGAAATACCGGGTATTGCAAGAGGTATTGATCCTAATATTACACCTAAAGCGATTCCTACAAATACAGCTATTAAGTTTGGATTGTCTAGTCGTTTAATTTCATCTCCAAGAATCTTTCCAACAGTATCTACTGCGTTTTTCTCCCCGACAATAGTAAGTTTATCCCCAATTTGTAAGCGCAAATCAGGTGAAGCCAGAAGGTCTATTCCTACACGATTGACGCGGGTTATATTTATTCCATATAGATTTCTCAAACGTAGTGCGCCGAGCTTTACGCCATTCAGATTGTTATCCGTCACAAGTATTCTACGTGATATTAGCTGGCTGTCTATCGCGTTCCAGTCAATATCGTTATTATTCCAGTCTACATTTTCTTGTTCACCAAAAAGAGCGGTTATACTGTCTGTATTTCCTTTTACCGATACAATAAGAAGATGATCACCATGTTGTAATAGAGTATCGGACGTAGGGATACTTACTTTCCCTTCTCTCCAAACTCTTGTTATAACAAATTGTTTGTCAATGAGCTTTACTACATCTTTAATACTTTTGTTATATACCGCAGGGTTGCATACCATATATTCAGCTACATATGTTTTTGATTTATCATTGTTTTTATATGATATATCGGTTTTGCGACCATAAAGTTTCTTTAAGAAAACGATGGCAAGTATTACTCCGATAACCCCCAGAGGGTACGTTATAGCACAGGCTAACGCCATATTTGCGACACCTTCTGTGTTTCCCGGATTAATCTGAAGTAGCGCCTGTTGCGCGGCTCCAAGTGCAGGTGTATTGGTGACAGCTCCTGATAATAAACCAACAAGAGTGTAAAGAGGGATTTCTGTTGTCCAGTAAAGAATGAGTGTGAAAAATAATCCAAGCGCTATTACGGCTAGTCCCAGCATATTAAGTCTTACACCTCCTTTTTTGAACGATGAAAGAAAACCGGGGCCAACCTGAAGACCGAGGGCATACACAAAGAGTATAAGCCCGAAGTTTTGGGCGAAATTTAACATCTCGGGATTTATCTTTATCCCAAAATGTCCGGCAATAATACCTGTGAAAAAAACAAATGTTATGCCTAAGGATACTCCCGCCACCTTAAGTTTTCCTAATCCTAATCCTATTGAGGAAATTACGGATATTACTATAACCGCCTGGACCATAGTGGTCTGACTAATTAATTCTTGCGCCCAGTTCATCGTTTTAAAATTTGAGTGCACAAAGATATTATATTTATTCATTTTTAATACTCAAAGCATGATAAATGAAGGGTAAAATGAAAAGATCTTTTTATGTGGGTTATTTAACTAAAAAAAGATATATCTATTAAAAAAGTTGATGTTTCTTTGGTGCTCTAATGACTCTAAAACCTAAACTTAGTATAAAGATTTCAGTAACCTAATATGAGAATTTCGGTTGTATTTATTTTTGTTTTTATAAATATAATGCCAATTGCAGCATCCCACAAAAAGCATATTTATGTTGAATCAATAAAGCAGATTAAAGAGAAGATAAGTTCCTCGAATGACATAAAAGAAAAAATATCGCTGATAGATAAGCTTATCGTTGAAGATGTATCGAGTATGAACTCTTCTTATTGGCATAAACAAAAAATTAGTTTGGCAGACAGTATAAACGATAGGGAAACGAAACTAAGAGCAATATCCGGCCTTACCAGAGTTTATATGAAGAAATTAGAAGAAGACTCATTGCTTTTATGTATTGATGCGATCAATAAAGATAAAGAGATAAACGGGTATACAGACCACTATTTTAAGGCGCATACATATAAATGTTTCATATATGTAACAAAGCGTCATTATACAAAAGCAATGCTTCTTGCGCAGAAGCTTATGGATGAATCTCAGGCGCAATCCAACGCGATGGGTATTATTGGATATTATAAAATAAACGGTGTTGTTAATACTGTCAGCGACAACTTAGAAGAGGCTATTTCTACATATGAGCGTGCGATTCAGTTTTGTGATGACAATTCTGTTGAATCTTCTGCCAAAACTCAGCTTTACATGTATCTAATGATGGTAACTGCAAAAAATGATGCGGACCAGCATAGAGACGTTTTAACCCGTTATTCTACTTACCTTAATAGCGAGCGTAGTAAAAATAAGTATGATTATAACTATGGAAAAGCAGATTGGTATGAAGCTTATTATTATATGAAATATTATATATCATGTAATATGGCTGATAGTGCCGGCTTTTTTATGAGTAAAGCAGAGGATATGATACGTCAGAATCCTGATTTTAATACAGCAAACTTTGAAATCCAGAAAGCACTATATTATTTAATTACAAAGAACTTTGCTGATGCTCATGATGTCGCAGATAAATATCTGAAGCGAGCAAAAAGAAATGAACCTTCATTGACATTAAAAGGACGTATATTTTATGAACAAGGACTTTATGAAGAGGCGTTCTATTTGTATAAAGATGTTCTGGTAGAGTTGCAGGAGTCTGAAAATAAAATACTCGAGCAGGAGAATATCGTAAAACGAGAAGAGGATGAACTGCATAATATAAAGATGAATTTAAATAAACAGGAGCTCCGGTATCAGAAAAGCAGGGCGATGAATATAAAAATTATACTAACTGTAGTTATAATACTGTTTATTGTAATCGTAGGTTTACTATATAAAGAGATTAAATATCGTATACGAATATCAGAGTCCGCACGACGCCTGAATAAAGAAAAGCAAGAGTTAGAACTAAATAAATCAGACTTAGAACGGCTTTTGCAAATAGCATCTGAAGATAACAAAAAGAAAACACGCTTTTTGACTATTATGAACCATGAGATCCGTACTCCGCTTAATGCAATTGTAGGTTTTAGTCAGATAATAGCAGCTGAGAATAATTGTAATGACCAGATAAAACAGTTTGGAGAGATAATACAAAATAACTCTGAATTACTTCTTCGATTAGTTGGTGATGTAGTTGAACAAAGTACAGCCGAGTCTGAGGCGTTGTCTATTGATATTGCCAGCCATGATGTAATAGCCGCAGCCAACAGTGTATTGCAAAGTATAAAAAATCTTGCTAATGACGACGTAGAGGTTGCTTTTTCACCATTTCAAAAGCAGTTTTATTTAGATACGGATATAATCAGGGTGCAGCAGGTAGTGACAAACTTATTGGGCAATTCATTGAAATTTACAAATAAAGGTAAGATTGATTTAAGCATCTATCCCGATGAAAACTACATAGTATTCGCAGTTACAGATACAGGGTGCGGAATTCCACAAGAGAAGCAAGAAAAAATATTCGGGCGATTTGAAAAACTTAATGAGTCAGCTTTTGGGACCGGCATAGGTTTGTCTATTTGTAAATCTATAGCAGATAAACTAGGCGCTTTATTATATGTTGATTCAGAGTACAACTCCGGAGCTCGCATAATTTTTAAACATCCAGTAAATATTACTTTATAATTTTATGATGTATATTATATCAAGACTTTTTTTTCTGTCAATTCTATTATTTACTACATATACCATTTTTGCTTTAGAAAAGAATACTGATTTTGTGAACTTCCATAAGATCGTAAAAATACAAGATATACCGAGGCTTAGATTGATATCTGATATAGATACACTTTCGATGGCTGGAAATTATGATAGATGTATTGCTATTATTGATTCGGCGTTGATAATATATCCATCAGACGACTATTTTCTGAAGAAGAGGTGTGATATAATAGCACTTCATTTGGGATATGAAGAAGGAACAGTTGCTTTAAGGGAAATAATATCTGAAAAAAAAATAAATTTTAGAAAACGTACTATTAAAGAGGTAAACGATGTGCTTGTTCGTGATGAAATAAACTCGACTATTGCGGCATCCAAGGTCCTTAAAATAAAAGAAACAAAGGATAGCATACATCGCAATCTTATTGTAATAGTGTCATTTATTATTCTAATTATATTTCTTCTGTTGTATTATATAAGATCCGGTAAAATAAAAGCACAGATTTATAAGTCTGAACTTTCCTTGAAAAATAAGAAAGAGAAACTTATAAGTATCAAGAATAATCTTGAGATGGCTAAAGAGAGAGCAACTGAAAGTAGTAGACTAAAAAGTGCTTTCATTGTTAATATGAGTCATGAGATACGCACTCCTTTAAGCGCTATAGTCGGTTTTAGTGAGATTATGACAGATTTGACAGAGGATGGTTCTACACAAAAAAAATATGCGGATATTATAAAAGATAATTCTAAAACACTATTGAACGTGATCAACGATATACTTGAATTAAGTCGTCTTGATTCAGGTAAGTATCAACCAGAGTTTCGTCAAGGTGATATTGCTGCACTATTTGATGATGTGATCTCTCGGTATCAGTCTGATCTTCAGGGTAACCTAACATTGCGTTTTATGACAGAACACAGACCGGTTATGTTTGAAACAGACCTTAATGTAATATGCCGTATTCTTAATATTCTTATAGATAATGCGATTAAATTTACTTTAATGGGAGAGGTGGTAGTAACACTAAAAAAGACAAAGTCCGGAATTACATTTTCAGTTAAAGACACAGGGTGTGGCATTGATAAAAAATATAAAGATGCAATATTTGAGCGTTTCGAAAAAATAAGTGATTTTTCAACAGGCGCAGGTTTAGGGTTGTCTATCGCAAAATCATTTACAGAAATGCTCGAGGGCAATCTGGAGCTTAATCCAGATTACCATTTCGGTGCTGAATTTATTGTAACTATACCTGTTAAATCATAAATTATATATTTATATGGTATAGATTTCGTCTGTAACCATGTCTGTCAAACTCCTTAATAAATCTCATTCCAAGTCTTACAAGAGACTTGTTGCTTGCAATGTTTTCGGGATGAGCCGTTGCCAATATGTGTTTTACACCTATTTCTGTAGCTGTCTTGATTAGTTCTTCATTTAGTTTGTACATGTATCCTTTTCCTCTATGACCCGGCACAGTCATACATCCACCTATTTCGGCTGTTTTTGAAAAGTCAATATTTAAATTCTGTATCTCATTTACAAATTCGGATATGTCAAATACAAGGCATGAAACTGCGCATATATCATCATTCTCATAAGCGGCATATACAATATCTTCGCTAGATCGGAAGAGCACACGTCTGAACTCCAGTCACCGCTCATTAACTCGTA
>CAMTOT010000118.1 GCA_947074165.1 uncultured Bacteroidales bacterium | reverse complement strand
ATAGCCGGGCTTGGCGGAAGAGATATTTCAAAAGATAGTATCAGAGAAATATTCATGACCCCGGTGTATGCCCCGGCACTTCAAATATATTAAGTTCTTTATCACCCAGTTTAACTACATCTCCCTCATTAAGCTCTTTTGTAATAGCAATAGGCATGTATTGAAGCTGCAGCCCATATTGCGCGGCCTGAGCAGGAGCATTTTGCAAAAGAAACGCGTCTTTTGAATTTGCGCAAAAGTCTGCATTATATTTCTTTGCGAAATAAGGTACGGCAAGCGCGTGGTCAAGGTGAAGATGCGTAAGCAAAACATACTTTACCTTAAGGTCATTTCTCTCTATATAGCTGTCGATTTGATCGTACTCTTCACCCCAGTAGCAGCCAGGATCAATTATCGCGCACTCTTTTGTATCCTCGTCATGGAGAATATAAGTATTTACGGGAAATGGATTGACAGGGAACTTCTTAATTACCATAATCTGAAATATTAACCGTTAATCTGAACAAATACACCTTTTTTAGTCTTGAAGAACTCCTCCTCGAAATAGTCACTTAGCTCATACAGTACAGTACTGTTTTTAACCGGCATTATTTCGTGCTGTAGCTCACCGCCTTTAAGACAGATAAGACCATTTGGTAATCCGTTAATCTGTTCTTTTTTAATGTTTTTGCGTATTAGTTTTAGAAGATCGCAAAGCGGCATTACCGCGCGGCTTACAACAAAATCAAACTTTGTTTTTTCTTCTTCAACTCCGCAATGTCTGAATGTAACGTTTGTAAGTCCTATTGAGTTCGCAACTTCCTGAGCGACTCTTACTTTTTTGCCTATTCTGTCAACCAGGTGAAATTTACACTCCGGGAACATTATTGCCAAAGGTACACCAGGGAATCCGCCTCCGGTACCAACATCCATCAGAGTAGTTCCGGGTTTGAATGTAATAATCTTTGCAATAGCAAGAGAATGAAGTACGTGATGCAGATAAAGATTCTCTATATCTTTTCTTGATATTACGTTTATCTTTGAGTTCCAGTCTGAATATAAATCAAAAAGAGCATCAAACTGCTGTTTCTGTTTCTCAGACAGGTCAGGGAAGTATTTTTCTATTAAAGACATATAATAAATTGAATATGAGTTTATTTGTGTTGTTTTTAAGTCTCGATTGGTATTCTTATCTTATACTGTCAGAAAAAGCTTCTTGCTATGCTGTTTTCTAAGATATATGGAGCAAGCTGCTCCCAGCTTATCAGAACATTTACCTGACCAACGGCATAACAAGCTATCTCATATGGGTTATAAACCCATAGAATACCATCTTCAAGTATTTCAAAATTTTCTGTTGGCTTAATCTCCTCCGCGCTAAAGAAGCCTGACTCATTTAGCAAAGCCGGATTTTCTACGCCGAGATTTATTGCAATCTGATTAATAATAAGCTCAGCTATATCATTAAAACTGTTGTCTGTAAATATATCCTCATAATAAACAGGATTACCTGTATTAAGATCAACAGACATACAAGTAGAGCTAAACATACCGTGAGCACCGCCTGTATAAAGATATACATCAGAGTGCATTGACAGTACATTGTTAATATTACAAGAAATTTCCGATTTTATTGATTTCTCATAATTAAGAACGGCTGATATGGTTTCTTCTTCCGAAAAATCGTCAGCAAGCTCTGTATATTCAGCAAAACAAGACTCAATGTTTTTTGTTATCGCCGTATCCAGTGTTTTACCTGTATACCTGTCTCCGAAAATATATCCAATAATTAAATTGTTTATTTTGTTAAGTACAGTCTTATTCTCAAAGTCTTTAAGATATTCTATTGAGATTTTATAGCTATAAACAGGTGAAACGGAATCTTTAAAAAGCGGCTTAATAGTGTCAATATCAATAGTGGATAAAGATATATTGTTTGCTGTCCTTTTGCCGCCAGAGCATGAACCGGCCAGAATACCGGTTACTATGAGTATTAATGCAAAAATGCCATTTAATGATTTAGTCATAGAAAAACGTTTAGTAGACATGAATATTAACTTCAAATTTTACTCTTGATTAATGTTAGTAAAATGCAAAGATAAGGCAATGTTTCAATTATTATATTTAACCGCAACTAATATTTGTATAATTAATTAACACTTCGGTTTGTAGTATATAAAAAATCCCTGTAACCAATATGCTTAGTTACAGGGATATAATATAATGATACTCTGAAATGTATTTACAGATATGATGTCATTATTATTATTTAATTAGCTGTTTTTTTACTTCAACCGAACCGTTATTATATGTAGTACGTATAATGTTAATTCCTTTTGCTGGAGAAGACAATCTGATACCATCTACAGTGAAATATTCAGTTGAAACTACTGTAGCCGAATCAATATTACTATCTATTCCGGTAGCCGAGTAGTTGATAGCGTTTGAGTTTATACCCAATCCTCCCATCTCATTCGCTGCACGTACTGTGTATTGAGCGGTTGTGATTTCTGAAGGTATCATATACTGATTGTCCATTGTAAATTCTACTATCTTACCATCTTTTACAACAGCATAAACAAGCGCGTATTTACTGTCTGTCCATGAGATAATATTTTTTTCGATAGCGATAGTAAGAGGAGCTTCCTGCTCAGTTGCAAGTTCCGGAAGCCACTGGTCATTACCTGAAAGGATATTTTCTACAGTAAATTTAGCAGCGTCTGTATCACTTAATACCGGATCATAAGTTACTGTACCTGCAGTATATTGAGTCTTACGCGAGCTGCAATCTACAGCTGAACCGCTGGCTGTCACACTTTTGTACTCTGCGAAAAGTCCCGGTACAACCTCTTTGCTCATGTCTGACCAGCCGGCAGCAGCAGGTATAACTTTCATGGTTGTGTTTAGGAATACACAGCGAGGATCATTATTCCATGGGCGGCCAAGAGTGTATGAACCCTGATTTGATGCATATCCGTCAATTGTACAATCCATAAATACATATCCCCAGTCGCCAGTTCCGGCAGGAGCTGTAATAACGTTGCCTGAGCGGTCTTCAAGGAAAATAAGATTGCGTTTGAAAACGATATCTCCTCCACCGCAGATGAAATCGACTGTACCGTTAATCTGGCAATCCTCAAAGTAAGCGCGCATTGAGTTATTGTTTGAGTAATAAGTATCCTGGAAGCTAAGAAGCTTGATATTTTTGAAGATGTTTTTGTCTCCTTTATCCTGAAGAGCAACCGCGCGACCTGTAGTACCTACATAATCATAAGCATTCTTAAGAGTAATGTCCTGCATGTAAACGTTCTTACCCGCAAGCTGAATTGTAGCTGTTGTTGAGATACCTTCTACTGTAGGTTTGTTATACAACACTGTACCCTCTGCACTCTCACCGATGATAGACACGTTTGAAGCGGTAATAGTTGTTATCGCATCGCCAAGATAATATTCGCCATCTTTAACAAAGATACGGAAACGGTTGTCAGCCTGAAATGCATTTGCCGCTTTTACCGCATCCTGGAATGTGTTACCAGCAGTGCCATCAACAATAAAGTCATACATTGCTTTCTCTACATCAGAACGTTCCATTGTAGTGAACGTAAATTTGATCTGCTCGGTCATTGTATTTCCGCTAAGGTCAGCAACCGTATTGGCAGGTAGAGTAAATGTATAAGCCGTATTGTAAGAAAGGGCAGTGTAAGGGAATGTGATTGAGCTGCCTGATACTATAGGGCTTAGTGATTTATCACCAAGAGTAGCAACAGTACCTTCAGCTATTTTTACTCTTTCATCGAAAGTAAGCACTACCTGACCTGATGCCGATGCTCCAACATATCCGTTTGTAGGGACAGACGATTTTAGTACAGGAGCTACACCGTCATTGAATATCTCAGCATCAGCTGTGATATATATAGCAGCTATTGAAGTACCGTCATTTGTTGCTGTCGTACCAACAAGAGGAGATGAGTAATCCGGGATCCAACGAATAATGACACTCTCTTTATTATTGGCATCTGCAGGTATAGCAGCCTCAAGATCATACCATACTTTTGAAGTTTCAAGATCAATGCTCGCTATAGTAACAAAGCTGTTACCGTCAAGAGAATATTCTAATTTCTGAGTTTTGTATGCGTTATAGTTGCAAAGCATTTTAGAAGTTACCTTAATATTGGTAAAATCTTTTGCGTTGATCGTTGTCTGATAGTAATATCTGTCTGCTATCGGTTTCCAGTTTACAGCAGCAGAAAGACCTTCATAACCACCGGCGTAATCATGAGATTTATCAAGCCATGATACTACAGAGCCAGCCTCGTTTCTTAAAACTAAAGCAGTAGCTTCATTGTCTATATTGCCTGAAAAGTCAGCTATACGACCTTCACTACCTTTAACATGGAAATCCCATCCGGCGATAAAGTCTACAGAGCTGTAATTAGCCACAACATTGTAGTCTTTGGTCATGTCAAAAGCAACTGTCGCACTTGTTTCTCCTGTCGACCAGTTTGTAAATTTGATTATAGGATTGCTTGACGCGGTAAGCGATACGTTTGAGTCCTCTTCATACATGTTTTTGCCATCTACTACAGTTGGCGATGTAGAGTAAGCAACCTGATAAGAGTTTGCGCCTCCGCTTACAGAGTATGCAAGCTCATAAGTATTTATCTGTTCGAATACTGCCTGTATGTCGCTGTCAGACTCTATGTTGAATTTATATGTAGCGTCCTTTGATAGCTCGCTGCCTGCGATAAGATCTGTCCAGTTAGCAAATTTAAATCCAAAAGCTTTTGTTGCTTTTAACGTAATCTCTGAACTTTCGTCATACGAAGGTGCAAAAGGAGAAACTGTGATATATCCACCTTCAACCGGAGATGCAGACGTTGTTAGTGTATATTTATTTACATTTACGATCTCTCCGTTTACCTCACCGGTTATCACGAAATCACCGATACCAATCTCTTTATTAGCAAGACCATATAGATAAACGCGTATTGTGAACGCTTCTGTAATCTCCTCAATGTTGATATCCTGCGAAAAATTAGTACAGCCATTTACGTTATTGTTACGGTTTGGTTTTACCGCATCACCAAGATTAATCTCTTCACCGTTACCAATCTGATATTTTACCTGAATGAATCCGCCGTCAGTCCCATATCTTAATGTGTTGAATGTTACTTTTGTCGGTTTGAATTTTAGACCCTTAGAAGGTGTTACGGAGTAAATCACATCGTAACCCTCTGTAGCACCCGAAACGTTGGCTGCCGGACGGTATTTTGAAAGAGCGTGGTTGGCACATGGTCCTGCGCCACCTCCTGTACCTATAACCTCAAGATTACTACCAATAGAGTAGGATGTTATAGAGAAAGCAAGATCGTTGCTTTCTACAGCCGAACTTGGATTGTTAATACCAAGGTTGTTAATCCATGTAGCACTAACTGATTCGGCAAGACTTTGAGCCGAAAGAGATGTACCCATAGAAAATACCACGAGCATTGAGCCCATGTAATTAGCAAGTGAGTTTTGCATCATAAATAATTGGATTAAATGTAAGTAGTTCTTATTTAATAGAATTTATATAAGCAGTTTATTCTCTTGATGAAGAGTGTCAATTATTCAATTTATTTTATATTGATTAAAAGTAGTTTTACATAAGTCTTAAAGATTTAAGAAATACTAAGTTTTGTTGTTACAGCTCAAATATATAACTATTTTCTTATCCTGTAAAATGTAATTTTTGTCATAAATTGAATTACATTGTTATTTATAGAATATTAAATATTTATGAGATTAGATGCTTTTTGGTGATTTATATAAAAAAGGTTAATTGTAGTTTTGTATGCTCTTGATAATCAATATAAGTGTGTTGAAGAGTATTCGAGACGATGAAATAATACATCATCATCTATTGCGGATAATAAAATTGCAACTATCTTTGCATCGCAATCGAGAGATAATAATCTTACGATTTACCTCAAAACGGTGTGGTAGTTCAGCTGGTTAGAATACCTGCCTGTCACGCAGGGGGTCGCGGGTTCGAGTCCCGTCCATACCGCTTAAAGAGTCCGGCAAACGGATGACAAAAAACAAAAAAGCCTTCAATATTAAATTATTGGAGGCTTTTTAATTATAATATCATTCCTGTATCCTGATCTTCTCTTCAACATCAATAGGGAGAGATATCCAGAATATGCTGCCTTTGCCTGGCTGTGATTCGACTCCAATCTCAGCTCCTATAATTTCAGCAATAGACTTACATATTGATAAGCCAAGACCTTCTCCCATAATTATATTTTCCGGATTAGGTAGTTTGTCAAATAACTCTTCGATATTCTCTTTTTCAATACCGCATCCAGTATCTTCTACATAAATTTTTATGTTTTTATCTTCAATGAAATACCCTGCTATGATTGATCCTTCTTGTGTATATTTTATTGAGTTGCTGATGAAGTTGATAATAACATGTTTAAGTCTGTTTCTGTCTGTATTTATTATACATCCGTTTTTTTCAATTTCAAGAGAAAAATCAATATTGACTAATCTGTCAATCTTATCCCTCATGATATTTTCTACCTCATAAAAAAGCTGATTAACATCAAAGTGAACCTTATGTTTGTAAATTTGTCCTGATTCAATATTCGACATGTTTAAAACTTCACTAACAAGCTTTTGTAGCAGTTCACTATTTGTTTTAATTAGTGTCTTATATTTATCGTCTGTTATAAAATCGGAGTTAGCATCAATCTGAGATGCGAAATCTATAATAGAGTTGATTGGTAGCTGAATATCATGTCTTAATCTTGAAATAAACGCGGATTTAAGGATTTCCGATTTTACAAGATCCTCTTTTTCTTTTGTAAGATCTATAAACTTTCTCTCTCTTTCTGTTATATCGTCAATTCTTAATACGTATCCTACAAGTACATTTTCATTTATAATAGGAGTTGATGTCAATTCTATCGGTATCCCTGTTGGAGAAATAGAGATCGATTTCTCTATCTCTTTTGTTATAGTTGATCGTTTGACAGGGCAATTGATACAATTTTCTTTATTTAGAACTTCGTTGTAGCATTTATTACCATATTGATAATAGATGTTAGGGTAATTAAGTTTTTTGCAAGAAGAGACATTTTCCCATATAATATCCATTTCCGGCGATAGGAAAACATATCCTGATTCGGAGCTTTTTAGTACCATGGATAAAACATCATTAATAGATGTAAGCTCCATGTTAATTTGTTTAATATGCTTATTCTGCTCTTTTATTTGGTCATTCTGCTCTTTTATCTGATCGTTTTGAGTTTGTATACATATGTTTTGATCTTCAATTTTTTTTGTAGCGCTTTTCACTTTTCTTCTTAGATATATAGAAAAACATAATACTGTCAATGATATAATTATCAGAGCATAAGCTGTGTATCTAAACCATGGTGAGATTTGTTTTTTCTCGTAAATGCCAAACCACTTCTCGTATAAATCATCATAGGTACCGTCTGCTTTTAGCTGTTGAAGTATATTATTAAGGCTTAACAATAGATTTTCATTACCTTTTTTTACTGCCATGCAATACTTCTCGGGAAGGTCATTCTCTATATGGTTTATATGTAGTCCGAGTTTTAATTTGTTATTGTAATAATCTCCTATTATGTTGTTACACACCATGATATCGCCAATCTCTCTTATAAGCATATTTAGACCTTCCTCTATTGTGTGAGAAGTGATAAGTTGACATTTTATACCAGAATTTCTTATCTCTTCCTCCATCTTTCCCCCCGACTGCACAATGACACGCATACCGGCCAGATCGCTCATGCTGGTATTATACATCCTTCTTTTGGTTACAAAACATTTTGTTGTGAAGCTGTGTGCCAGGCCGAAGCTATATTTTTTTGCTCTTTCTTCTGTATGCATCATTCCCATAAGTACATGAGCCTCTGAATTATCTATTTTTTTACGAGCTTCCTGCCACTGCATTATATTTATATCATACTCCTTTCCAAGCCTTCTCATAATCTCCTCGGTCAGCTCAATATGGAATCCGCTCAGAACATCATTTTCATAATACTCATAAGGCGGTTGATCGCCTCCTACGAATATAATTTTATCCGGCAATGTATATTTTGCATTAATATTATTGGCAGATGAATTTAAACTAACGAAAAGCATTAGAATGAATAATTGCAGTACTTTATAATCCGGCATCATTTTATGGGTTATTTATATTGAAAATCTATTTTCTTGTTATAATAAGTAGTAAAACTTGTTATTTAGACTGAAAATCTAATTATATCATGTATAACAAAAAAGGTAATATAAAGTTTATAAATATTAAAACTTATCTTCATTATATACAAATTAAATATGAGCGGCTCAAAGTTTTTGCCACGTACATGGCAGAACTGTGACACGGTCCTGGCAGGATTTTGCCACGCTCATGTCAGATCGGAAGAGCACACGTCTGAACTCCAGTCACCGCTCA
>CAMTOT010000117.1 GCA_947074165.1 uncultured Bacteroidales bacterium | reverse complement strand
GCCGCCGTTTTAAATAAGAGACGCTTATCGATTTAGTTCGGTAAGCGTTTTTTTTTATTCCTGATTTCGTAATAACTGATTATATAAAACGTTATATATTATATTTGATGAAACATAATCATATTAAAAGATATTTTATGCGTAATATATATGAGAGAAGAGAGAGATTGAGACTTGTTTTTATACTTGCATCAGTAGCACTTGTTTGTATCTTTCTTTTAATTTCCAATACTCTAATGAAGTCTCTTGAGCAGGAAGAACGCAGTAA
Organism: uncultured Bacteroidales bacterium; assembly: GCA_947074165.1. Taxonomy (GTDB): domain Bacteria; phylum Bacteroidota; class Bacteroidia; order Bacteroidales; family JAUNSR01; genus JAUNSR01. The sequence goes on along the minus strand of CAMTOT010000117.1, from coordinate 8,185 downwards.
GATGGAGATTTGGGCTGAAGCCACGCGTCAGCTTGCGAGTGTCGAGTCGGAAAGCGATATGAGTCTCGTGCTTAAAGTTATTCAGAGTAATACGACTATACCTGTAGTTATACTAGATGATACAGAGGCTCCTCTTTGGTATATCAATTTTGATGTACCTAAAAATGACTCTACCACTTATATGCAGCGGAAGATAAATGAGCTTAAAAACAGGAATAACCTAATAGAGGTAGTGATAAGTGATAATATGAGTCAATATCTGTATTACGATGACTCAGTGCTTTTAAAACGTCTTTCTTATTATCCATATATACAGCTTATAATATTGCTGTTGTTTATATTGCTTGGTCTTTTTGCTTTTGACAGCACAAAAAAGGCGGAGCAGAATCAGGTATGGGTCGGTTTGTCTAAAGAAACGGCTCATCAACTTGGTACGCCTATAAGCTCCCTGATGGCATGGATACAGTATCTTGGTGACAACGGTAATGTAGGTAGTGATATTATCATAGAAATGGATAAGGATGTAGTAAGGCTCAAGACTATAGCAGACAGATTTTCAAAGATTGGTTCAGAGCCGCAACTTGAAGAGTGTGATCTGAATGAGGTATTGCTTGACTCGATTAAATATATGTCTACCAGAGTATCAAAGAAGACAGCGATAAAAACTAATCTGCTTGATAAGAAGATTAATATGAAGCTTTGCGCACCGTTGTTTGAATGGGTGATAGAAAATCTGTTTAAGAACTCTATAGACGCTATAAACGGACACGGCGAGATAATAATAAATGAGATTGATGAAGGAGATCGTATAATCCTTGAAATTACCGACAATGGAAAGGGCATACCGAAGAAAAATTTTAAGACTGTATTTCGTCCGGGTTATACAACGAAGAAAAGAGGCTGGGGGCTTGGCCTTACTCTTGTGAAGCGTATAATAGAGAACTATCATCATGGAAAAATATACGTAAAAGAGTCTGTCCCGAATAAGCGTACAACATTCTGTATCGAATTAAAAACGGATAAATATCAAGCCTGATAAATAATCTAATCAAACAAAAAAAAACGCTAACGCAGAGTTCGTTTAAAGTATTTAAAATGCTTTAAAATCAGAATGTTATATGTGTTATTGCTGTCGGGGGCATTGTGTGCCCGTTTTTGACAGATTAAAAAGAATTGAAAAGAGTAGTGCGAATGATAATTTTTTATACCTTTGCACGGAATTAACGTCGTATAGCCTTGGGAAAATTTGGATTGTATGAAATAGCACTAAAGAACATGGCGGACGGAGCCAACGAGTTTGACTTTGTACTGGATAATTTGTTCTTTAAAAATATAGATGGGCTTGAATTCCAGAAAGGAGATGTCAAAGCACAACTAACAGTGATAAAGAGTGCGCTTGTAAGCGAATTCATTTTCAAGTTTGATGGAATAATAAAAGTTCCGTGTGATCGTTGTTTAGACGAGATGGAGCTTCCTGTTTCAACAAAAGGAAAGCTATTTGTTAAGCTTGGTGCAGAGTATTCAGAGGAGAGTGATGACACAGTCATTATTCCTAAAGAAGAAGGTACGATAAATATAGCCTGGTTTTTGTATGAGTTTATAGCTCTTGCAATCCCGGTAAAACATGTTCACCCTGCAGGTAAATGTAACAAGACGGTTTCTTCTAAATTAAAGAAACATATGGCCCAATCAGACGAAGAGGGCGATTTGTATGTTTTATCCGATGATGAGGACGAGTCAGTGGTTGCAAACCAGGAGTCAGAGACAGATCCGCGATGGGATGAACTTAAGAAATTAATAGATAATAATTAAAATATAGAAAAATGGCACATCCTAAAAGAAGACAGTCAAAAACGAGAACAGCTAAAAGAAGAACTCATGATAAAGCTGTAGCTCCAACAGTAGTAGTTTGCCCAAATTGTGGCGGATGGCACCTATACCACACAGTATGTGGTGAGTGCGGATACTACCGTGGAAAATTAGCTATCGAGAAAGAAGCTGCTATCTAATCATTAGATAAGATACGTTTTTGAAAAGAAATAAGCCCCATTGTTTGCACAGTGGGGCTTTCTTCGTAAATATGAGTTAGTAAATGAATTATCACTAAATGTTTAAAAATTAAGAATTTATTTATACTAACTTTAATGAAAAATTAAAAATTACGTTATGAATGAATGTTTTGTGAATAAAAATAGTTTTCTTTGAAACAAATTTCAACGTAAATATGAAATAAATAGCCGATGAAAAATCTGAATGCTGTTATAACTGGGATAGCAAAATGGGTCCCTGATTATATATTAACAAACGAAGAGCTTGCTACAATGGTAGATACTTCTGATGAGTGGATAAGAACACGAATCGGAACAAAATACAGACATATATTGAAAGGAGAAGGGCTTGGAGCTTCTCACCTTGGAACTCCTGCCGTAGCGGAGTTGCTTAGAAAGACAGGTACTTCGCCTGATGAAATAGAAGTTGTAATCTGCGCTACATCAACGCCCGATTATAGATTCCCTTCTACAGCGTCAATTATCGCTGAGGGATGCGGCATTAAAAATGCTTTTTCTTATGATGTACAGGCTGCTTGTTCGGGATTTATTTTCGCAATGCAGGGAGCAAACGCTTTTATCAAATCAGGTCTTTATAAAAAGATAATTGTGGTTTGTGCTGAGAAAATGTCGTCTATGGTAGATTATACAGACCGCCAGACTTGTCCGATCTTCGGAGACGGAGCGGCAGCTGTGTTAATTGAGCCTACAGAAGAGGATTTTGGAATAAAAGACGCAATCCTTCATACAGACGGTACCGGATTGTCTCACCTTATGATGAAAGCCGGAGGTTCGGTAAACGTACCAACTTATGAGACTGTAGATCGCAAAGAGCACTGTATATATCAGGAGGGACGAGTTGTGTTTAAATACGCAGTATCATATATGTCGGATGTATCGGCTAAGATAATGGAAGATAATAATCTTACATTTAATGATGTTGACTGGTTTGTGCCTCATCAGGCAAATCAGCGTATTATAGATGCTGCTGCCAACCGTATGGGTATTGATTCGTCAAAAGTGATGGTTAATATTGAAAATTACGGTAATACAAGCTCCGCATCTATTCCAATTGCTCTCGCAGACTGGGAGGATAAGCTTAAAAAAGGAGAGAATATTATCCTTGCGGCTTTCGGAGCCGGATTTACATGGGGATCAATGTATCTTAAATGGGGTTACACAAAAGAGAAATAATATAAACATATTATACTCAATACTTAAAATATTAGAATGGTGTCTGATGCAATATTGGACACCATTTTTTTTTGTTGTATCTTTGCATGAATTTATGCCTTTTACAGAGGCTGACTTAAACTGAAATAAACTATTTATAATAAATAATATGCATAAAGCGGGATTTGTAAACATAGTAGGAAATCCGAATGTGGGAAAGTCTACTCTGATGAACTCACTTGTAGGTGAGAGAATCTCTATCATTACTTCAAAAGCTCAGACAACCCGACATAGAATAATGGGGATAGTGAATACGGAGGATATGCAGATAGTATACTCTGACACGCCGGGCGTACTCGACCCTAACTACCGTCTTCAGCACACTATGCTTGCATTCTCTCAATCTGCTCTTCAGGATGCCGATGTTTTGCTTTATGTGACAGATGTAGTTGAGACACCAAATAAGAATAAAGATTTTCTTGATAAGGTAAATAAGCAGCAGGCTCCGATTATTCTTATTATAAATAAAATAGACCTGACAGATCAGACTAAGCTTGAACAGCTTGTGCAGACATGGAAGGAGCTATTGCCAAAGGCAGAGATAATACCTATCTCAGCGCTGAATAAATTTAATATAGAGTATGTTCTTAAGAGAATTAAGGAGTTGTTGCCTGAGTCGCCTCCGTTCTTTGATAAAGACGCGCTGACAGATAAGCCTGCGAGATTCTTCGTAACGGAGATTATCAGAGAGAAGATTCTTGAGGTTTACGACAAAGAGATCCCTTACGCTTGTGAGGTGCTTGTAGAGCGATTTAAAGAGGATAAAAATATGATACATATCAACGCTATCATATTTGTTGAAAGGGATTCTCAGAAAGGTATCATTATTGGCCGACAGGGAAGCGCACTTAAAAAAGTGGGTACTATGGCCAGAAAAGATATCGAGACATTCTTTCAGAAAAAAGTTTTTCTTGAGCTGCATGTTAAGGTTGAGAAAGACTGGAGAAGCAGAGATAACAAGCTGAAAAGCTTCGGATACATGCCTGATTAAAAAAAGAAAAGAAACTTAAATAGATGCCGAGAGGTATTCATTAGCGAAATAAAAATTTATGGGAAATATTGTTGCAATAGTAGGGCGCCCGAATGTAGGCAAGTCAACGTTGTTTAATCGTATGACTGAAACCCGTGCCGCAATTGTAAATGAGACGGCGGGTACAACCCGGGACCGTCAGTACGGAAAAGTAGAATGGGGTAAAACAGAGTTTTCAATCATCGATACAGGTGGTTGGGTAGTAAACTCTGAAGACATCTTTGAAGATGAAATCAACAAACAGGTTACTATTGCCATGGAAGAGGCAGATGTAATTTTGTTTGTAGTTGATATAATCAACGGCGTGACCGACCTTGACGATGAGGTAGCGAAGATACTTCGCCGCTCACCTAAGCCGGTTGTACTTGTTGCTAATAAAGCGGATAACTTTGAGCTTCATTACGGAGCTGCTGAGTTTTATTCACTAGGGCTTGGAGATCCTATCCCTGTCAGCTCAATGAGCGGTTCGGGTACAGGTGATCTTCTAGATGAAGTACTTTCAAAATTCACTAAAGACGATGCTCCTGAAGAGATTGAGGATTTACCTCGTTTCGCTGTTGTAGGTCGTCCAAACGCAGGAAAAAGTTCAATCATCAATGCCTTTATGGGAGAAGACCGTTATATCGTAACGGACATTGCTGGAACTACTCGTGACTCAATCTATACAAAATATAACAAATTCGGATTTGACTTTTACCTTGTAGATACAGCCGGTATCAGAAAAAAAGGTAAAGTGACTGAAGATATCGAATACTATTCTGTAATCAGATCTATTCGCGCGATAGAAAACTCTGACGTGTGTATCCTTATGGTTGACGCTACACGTGGTATTGAGTCTCAGGACTTGAATATCTATCACCTTATACAAAAGAATAAAAAAGGTCTTGTAGTATGTATCAATAAATGGGACCTTGTAGAGGATAAATCTCAGAAAGCTATCAAGGAATTTGAGAACGCTATATATGAGAGATTTGCTCCGTTTACGGATTTCCCAATTATATTTACTTCAGCTTTGACAAAGCAGCGTATCTTTAAGGTGCTTGAGACGGCTAAAGAGGTTTATGACAACCGTAAACGTCAGGTTCCGACTGCAAAACTTAATGAATACATGCTTTCTCTTATCGAGAATTACCCGCCTCCGGCACATAAAGGTAAATACGTTAAGATTAAATATGTATCACAGCTTAAAGAGTCGTTTGTACCGTCATTTATATTCTTCTGTAATTTGCCTCAGTGGATTAAAGAACCATATAAACGATTCCTTGAAAATAAAATCCGCGCTAACTGGAACTTTACAGGTACGCCGATCAACATATTTATGAGAGAAAAATAATATTTTATTCATAAAATATATTAATCACCACTTTGATTTTGTAGTTTTACGAACCTACAATAATCAAAGTGGTGATTTTTTTTGTTTATACTAAAACGACAATTATGACTGTTATGAAGAAAAGAAAATTAGGATTACTACCATGGGTGATAATAGCTATCATATCGGGGGGATTACTGGGTTTTATTACACCTGATGTATTAGTGAGAATATTTATAACGTTCAATTCGTTATTTAGTGAATTCCTTGGATTCGTAGTTCCTCTTATTATAATCGGACTTGTTGTACCGGCTATAGCAGATCTTGGTCGCGGAGCAGGTAAACTACTTCTCTTTACAGCATTATTGGCATATGGATCAACCGTAATATCAGGATTATTCACTTATGTATCATGTTATTATACGTTGCCGTCTCTTATTCCTGCGGAGGCTGCTATGGCGGGGTCTCTTGCACCTGAAACAGGAGAAGCACTCAAACCGTTTTTTAATATAAAATTTCCTCCGGCAGTCGACGTGATGAGTTCTCTTATCTTGTCGTTTTTAATCGGGCTTGGATTAGCGTTTATAAAAGGCGACACCTTAAAAAAATCATTCTTTGATTTTAAGGATATTATAGAGATGCTGATACATAAAGTAGTAGTACCTCTGTTGCCTATATATATATTTGGTGTATTCCTGACAATGTCTCATTCCGGGCAGGTATTTAAGATACTTGGTTTGTTTATAAAGGTTATACTTATAATATTTATTCTGCAAGCGCTGTTCTTGCTATTCCAGTATATCGTAGCTGGTCTTATAGCAAAAAAGAATCCGCTTAAATGTCTTCGCAATATGTTGCCGGCCTACTTCACCGCGCTTGGGACATCATCGTCTGCGGCTACAATACCGGTTACTCTTGATCAAACCCTTAAGAATAACGTAAAAGAAGATGTAGCTGGCTTCGTAGTTCCTTTATGCGCTACGATACACCTTTCGGGAAGTACAATGAAAATTGTATCTATCTCAATGGCTCTTATGATAATGCAGGGTATGCCGTTTGATTTTTCTCTATACTTAGGATTTATCCTAATGCTTGGCATAACAATGGTCGCTGCTCCTGGAGTACCGGGAGGAGCAATAGTAGCAGCTCTTGGATTGATACAAACAATGTTGCTGTTTGATGAAAACATACAAGCCCTGATGGTAGCGCTTTATATAGCTATAGATAGTTTTGGTACAGCTTGTAATGTGACAGGCGACGGAGCCATTGCTATAATAATGGATAAAGTAGTTGATATACGTGACAAGCGAAGAGCAAAGAAAGAGGCTAATGCTGCTTAATCAATACGGCAATTAAAAAGTACATATTATATAAAACAAAAAATGACGTCATCACGACGTCATTTTTCTTTGCTATCCTGAGAGAAGATAGCTGTGATATATTATATTGATTATTAATTCATTTTAAAACCCGATCTCGCAACCGGGATCTGAAAATATTCTTTGAAAAGGTTTAGGCCAAAATTTTAATGACCCCATGTCATTTTAAATTCAACTCTCAAGTAATATATCTCTCGCCGTCACTGAAAACCCGCTTAGCATTACGGTTTTCTATTATCAGGGAACCTGACGAAAATTTATATTCTTAATTTCTATTCTTAATTGATTAATGATTAGAGTTATATTACTCCTTTGAGTCTTTTTCAAGATCAATCTTATAGTATTTTACACCTGTATTAGATGTGTTTACTCTTAGGTTGATCCCTTTTTTCTCAAGGTCCTCAGGGTGGTAATCTTCAAGTTTGAAGCATACAAGTCCCTGTGATTTATAGTGTGTGGCATTATCTCCGTTGTGATTATGTCTGAATTCAAGAGTTATATAATCATCAATTTTTCCTTCGTCTGAAATTTTGTTTTCCACAAGATTAAGCATGTGCTGTTTTGCGCCGCTGTGGTAAACCCAATACTCTATATTGATATGATCTTTGCTGATCCATGCTCTTGTCACATTAATATTGTGATCGGCAATACTGTCGGCAGTTTCCTCTGTCAGTTCGATAACCGGCTTGGTAAGGACATTCTGAATATTATAAACATCAATGTTATACTCATATCCCGACACTTTAGTGTCATTAAGATCATAATAAACAAAAGCTCTCTGACCGTCTGTCGCTTTGTAGATTCCTGCTTTATTAGAGTTAATATTTACTTTTTTCTCGCTGTCGGTTTCAAAATAATAACCGGCGTCATCAAGAGTGCGTACAGTTAGTAATGAAAGTCTTGTACTGTTTTTGTTATCATCATCGTTGCATGAAAACAATAGTGGCACGAATAGTAGCACCAAAAAATATACAGATTTAAAATTTCTCATATAAAAAATGATTCTTTAAGTTTAATCAAAATTGTTAATCACAAAGATTTAAGATGAATAATTGTTTTTTATCACAACATCTTTGAAAAAAACTATATAACGTTATATCGGCCTTTATAATACTAAATGGATAAAAGCATAAAATAGATCGGAAGAGCGTCGTGTAGGGAAAGAGTGTACGACCTGGTGTAG
>CAMTOT010000116.1 GCA_947074165.1 uncultured Bacteroidales bacterium | reverse complement strand
TACTTGGCAGAATAACAATCGGTGACGATGCCACAATAGGCGGTAATATATGGGTAACTGACGACGTACCTGCCGGCGCTAATATACGCCAGCCAAGACTTAAGAAATAAATATACAGATAAAAAAATATAGAGTAAATAAATATACACAGTGGTAAAAAAGGAAAAATTTGAGATGATTGCCAAAACATTCCAGGGATTGGAAGACGTACTGGCAAAAGAGATTACCGAATTAGGAGCCGAAGAGGTTGAGATTGGTAAACGTATGGTTTCGTTTATAGGAAATAAAGAGATGATGTACAGAGCGAATATTTGCCTGCGCACAGCTCTTCGCATTCTTAAACCGATTAAAACATTTTCTGCGGCAGATACAGACGAAGTGTACAAAATCATAAAATCTATCAAGTGGGAGGATTATATGGATAAAAAACAAACCTTCTCTATTGATTCGGTTGTTTTTTCTGATGAATTCCGCCACTCTAAATTTGTAACATACAGAGCTAAAGACGCTATTGTGGACTATTTCCAGGAGAAATTTGGAGAACGTCCGTCTGTACGCCTTACTAACGCTGATCTTTCTCTAAATCTTCATATCGCAGGTCATACCTGTACGCTTTCATTAGACTCTTCTGGTGAATCTCTTCATAAAAGAGGTTACCGCGTAGAGCAGACTGAAGCTCCACTTAATGAGGTTCTTGCAGCCGGTATGATTCTAAAAACAGGTTGGAACGGACAGAAAAACTTTATGGATCCGATGTGTGGTTCGGGTACTCTTCTTATAGAAGCTGCTTTGATCGCAACTAACACACCTCCGGGAATATACAGACAGGGATTTGCTTTTGAAAAATGGAAAGATTACGATGAGGATCTTTTCGACTCAATCTACAACGACGAAACAAACGAACGCGAATTTGAGTTTAAAATATACGGCTCTGATATCTCTCCACGCGCTATATCGATAGCTGAGGCAAATATCAAATCTGCCGGTATGTCAAGATATGTAACACTATCTACAAAACCATTCCAGCAATATATAAATGTACCTGCCAACACAACTATGGTAGTGAACCCTCCTTACGGTGAGCGTATTTCATCAAAAGATATTCTTAATCTTTATGAAATGATCGGAAGTACCCTTAAACACAAGTTTAAAGGATATGACGCTTGGGTATTGAGCTACAAAGAGGAATGTTTTGACAAGATCGGACTTAAACCAAGTGAAAAAATAGCTCTTATGAATGGTGGACTTGACTGTGAGTTCAGAAAATACGAAATCTTCGACGGTAAGCTTAAATCATTTAAAGCTGAAGGTGGCGAGTTTGTAAAAGAAGAGAAATTCGAGGTTGAAGAAACTGACGCTAAGCTAAAAAATAAACTTAGAAAAGAGCGCTCTTTTGATAACAAAGGAGAAAGAAGAGCTCCAAGAAGAGATTCTCACAGTTCTGACAGAAGATCTTCGGGTCCGGCAAGACGTGAAAACAGCTTTAAACGCGAAGGCGACAGAAAACCATTTGATTCTGAACGTGGCGAAAGAAGCTTCAGACGTGAAGGTGACAGAGAAAGAAAACCTTACGGGTCTGATCGCGGAGACAGATTCAAACGCGAAGGCGACAGAGAAAGAAAGCCTTACGGATCTGACCGCAGAGACGACAGATTTAAACGTGAAGGTGACAGTGAAAGAAAACCTTTCCGTCGCGGCACTGAGTCGGGTAATTTTGTAAGAAACGCTGAAGGTAAACTTGAGCTTCGTGAAGGGATGGGAGAGTCTAAACCTCGCGGAGAAAGAGTTTTCAACCCTGACAGACCGATGTTCTACCGTGATACAGAAGGTAAAACACAGATTATTAACCCGAAAACATCAGAAGATAAAAAGAATGAAGATTAAGTTTTTGTGTCTGTTTCTTTTATCTTGCGTTATGTCTACTATGAGTGCTCAGAAAAAATCGTTTGAACTTGATCAGCTAATTCCGGGAGGCAACGGCTACCTGCAGGCTGACGCGCCAAAAGGCGTGTCTTGGTTTGGCGATAAACTTATGGTAATTCATAATGACGAGATTTATACATATTCGGCAAATGGTAAGCTAAGTTCAAAACCGCTTATCTCTCTTGTCGGATTTAATAAAGCACTTACAAACAAAAACATTGATACACAAAAAGGATTGCCCTCTTTTTCCTATATGGAGAAAGAGGCAATCTCGTATATAGACGGTAGCATTGTTTTTTATGATATTGATAAAAAAGAGATATCTAAAGTCATATCATTTGACAGTAATGATAATAGTTTTGACTTAAACCCGCGTGCTGATATGGTCGCTGTAAGAAACGGCGATTCTCTGTTTGTGATAAGTAATGGAGAAAGACTGAAAGTCTCAGAAAATGAAACTCCAGATATCGTGTGGGGTGACGCTGTGCACCGCAATGAGTTTGGTATTCACAAAGGTACGTTCTGGTCACCAAAAGGCAATCTGCTTGCTTTCTACCGAATGGATGAAAGTATGGTGTCTGACTATCCTCTTGTCATTAATAATGAGCGCGTAGCAAAACATTCTCCGATTAAATACCCAATGGCGGGAATGCCAAGTCATGAGGTTACAGTAGGTATATTTAATCCGGCTACAGGCGAGACGGTTTATATCGCGCCAAGAGGAGGCAATGATCACTATTCTACCAATATAGCATGGTCAGACGATGAGAAGTATCTTTATATAGCAGAACTTAACAGAGAGCAGAATGAGATGAATCTAAATCAATATGATGCTCAAAACGGCAAATACATAAAAACTCTTTTCACTGAGAAATCAGACACTTATGTAGAGCCTGAAAATCCTGTTATGTTTGTTGACAATGATCGCTTTATCTGGATAAGCGAAAGAGACGGATATGACCATATCTATCTCTACAGCAAAGAGGGAGAAGTAATCCGACAACTTACCTCTGGTCAGTGGGAAGTACAATCAATAAACAAGATTGATTGTAAAAACGGAGTTATTTATTTTACATCTACTGAAGAATCTCCGCTTGATACAGACCTTTATTCTCTAAATATAAATACAGGCGAAAAGAAACGTATTACGACTTTGTCGGGTACACATTATGTGAAAATATCAGAGTCGGGCAATTATATCTACGACCGTTATGTCTCAAACGATGTTCCCGGACGTAGCTACATAATAAATACAAAAACCGGCAAACAGGTTATTATACATGAATCTGAAGATTTCTACGCTGACTATGAGTACCCCGAAATTACAGTAGGTACAATAAAAGCCGCTGACGGCGAGACTGATCTTTATTACCGTCTCACTACTCCTGTCGGGTTCGATCCTGAGAAAAAGTACCCCGCAGTTGTATATCTATACAATGGCCCTCATGCCCAACTTATAACCAACACATACAAGTATGGCATCAGAGGGTGGGATGTATATATGGCTCAGAAAGGATATGTAGTATTTACTATCGACGGTAGAGGCTCTGCTCGTCGCGGAGGAGAATTTGAACGTGCCATACACCGCAATCTTGGATTAAATGAGGGAAAAGACCAGATGAAAGGGATCGAATATCTTACATCCTTACCCTATGTAGATTCACAGCGTATCGGTATACACGGCTGGAGCTATGGCGGATTCATGACAACATATATGATGCTTAACTACCCCGACACATTTAAAGCGGGTGTAGCCGGCGGTCCTGTTATGGACTGGAAAATGTATGAAGTGATGTATGGAGAGAGATATATGGGAAGCCCGGAATCTAACCCTGAAGGCTACGCTAATAACAACCTGCCTGAGAAAGCGGCTGCCCTTAAAGGTCGTTTACTTCTTATACATGGCGATATTGATCCGGTAGTAGTCATGCAGCATACGTTTACATTCCTTAAACGCGCTGTTGACGAACGCGTATATCCCGATCTTTATATCTACCCCGGACACGAGCACAATGTGCGAGGTATAGACCGTGTGCATCTTAGCGAAAAGATAGCCAGATATTTTGACGATTACTTAAAATAACAACATACTAATAATTAATATATACTATGAACATTCTATTGTTAGGTTCAGGAGGACGTGAAAACGCCCTTGCCTGGAAAATCAAACAAAGTAAAAAAACAGACAAATTATTCATCGCTCCGGGCAACGCCGGAACTGCTTTAGTTGGTGAGAATGTAAATATCTCTGCCACAGACTTCCCTAAATTAAAAGAGTTTGTTCTTGCAAACAACATTAATATGGTAGTTGTAGGTCCTGAAGATCCGTTGGTAAAGGGTGTATATGATTATTTCAAAAATGACGAAGCGCTGAAAAGTGTTCCGGTTATTGGTCCTTCTCAGAAAGGCGCTGAACTTGAAGGCAGCAAAGATTTTGCTAAAGCATTTATGATGCGTCACAATATCCCAACCGCTGCTTACGCAAGTTTCACAAAAGAGACTCTTGAGGATGGATATAAATTTCTTGACTCTCTTGAGAAAGGCCCTTATGTATTAAAAGCAGATGGTCTTGCAGCAGGTAAAGGTGTACTTATCATCAACTCTCTTGAAGAAGCGAAACAGGAGCTTAAAAACATGCTTGACGGTATGTTTGGCGACGCAAGCGCGACTGTAGTTATAGAAGAGTTCCTTGACGGTATTGAATGTTCGGTTTTTGTTTTGTCTGACGGCGATTCTTATAAAATACTACCGGTAGCAAAAGACTACAAACGTATTGGCGAAGGTGATACAGGACCTAATACAGGAGGTATGGGTGCCGTTTCTCCGGTTTCATTTGCCAATGCCGAATATATGAAAAAGGTAGAAGAGCGCATCGTTATCCCTACAGTAGAAGGACTTAAAAAAGAAGGTATTGAATATAAAGGCTTCATCTTCCTTGGTCTGATTAGAGTTAATAACGAACCTGTAGTTATTGAGTATAACGTTCGTATGGGAGATCCTGAAACAGAAGCGGTAATGCTTAGAATCGAATCTGACTTTGTAGATCTGCTTGAAGGTGTTGCCATGGGCAATCTTTCTGAGCGTGAACTAAAAGAAGACCCTCGCTACGCAGTTACGGTTATGCTTGTATCAGGCGGATACCCCGGAGATTATGAAAAAGGAAAAGTGATCTCAGGTCTTGAAAAAGTAGAAAACAGCATTGTTTTTCATGCCGGAACAACCGAAAAAGATGGTAACATCGTAACCAACGGAGGACGCGTTATAGCAGTAAGCTCTTATGGCAATACACAAGCTGAAGCATTGGCTCAGTCTTTCGAGAACGCTAAAAAAATTGATTTCGAAGGTAAATATTACCGTTCAGATATCGGATTTGACCTGTAAGAATTAAACTTTATAAAAAAAGAGAAAGGGAGTAGATGAACCGTTTTTTTTCAGATATATCAAGAAGTCATTCGACACTATTTATTTCATTGTTCATAAGCGTCGCTTATGCCCTGCTTATGTACTTAAAAGGCGGTTATTATACTTATCCGACCATAGAAAATACTAATCCGGTATGGAATTCGATGACAGAAATTATTTCTGAGACTCCATGGGTTTACTGGATAAACTTTGCCGTATATCTTCTTGGCTCAAGATTAGTATTTAAACTTAACGAACATTTCGGATTAAGTAATAGTAGATCGATGCTCCCTTTCATCTTTTTTATCACTCTGTTTATTAATAATCCCGCATTAAACTATTTCTCTGAGAGTACGATTATCTTACCGATTCTGTTTTTCATAATCTTTACTCTTTTTAATTCCTACCAGAAAGACAATCCTGCACGTTATACATTTCTTGCGGGAGCTGCTATAGGCATAGGTGCCATATTCTGGATCAGGATTCTGCTCTATATCCCATCATTACTTATCGGACTGAGCATTTTACGATGTATAAGCTTTCGTTCTTTTATCACATTCATACTTGGAGTAGTCTCTGTATTATGGTGTGAATTCGCTTATTTATACTGCTTTGAAAATGCGGAAACATTTACAATACAATTTCAGGAACTAAAAGTATTTGCAATCCCGGTTATAACAGAGTTGCCTTTTACAACACTTATTTTTGGCGTAACAACAATAATAATAGGGATATTCAGCGTTATATATCAGTTCGCTCACTCATATCAGGAGAAAGTAAGGACACAGTCTTATTACGGTTTTATCATCCTGATTGCCATCACCTCGTGTGGCCTGTTAATATTTAATCCCAATACACCGGGAGCAGATATAACCATCAACAACTTATGCGTAGCACTGCTTGCTTCGTCATCATTCTCAGATGCGAAAACAAAATTTGCTACTACTATGTTTTTAATAATAATAATTACTTATAATCTTCTTTTCTGGGGAAGTATTTATTTACCTGATTTTACATTAAACTCATTTAGCGAACTATAATATGGATACACTGATAAGCTGGGGATATGTAGGAATGTTTATTGCCGCATTCGCGGCGGGAAGTGTTCTGCCGGGCAATTCTGAGGTCGTAATGAGTGCATTACTTGCGGTAGGCAGCGACAAGTGGCTGCTACTACTATTTGCCACTTTAGGCAATGTATTAGGTGGTATGACATGCTATTACCTTGGTTATTTAGGAAACAGAGAATGGGTAATAAAATACATGAAAGTCAAACCGGAGAAGCTTGCCAAAGTTGAGAAATTTCTTGACGGAAAAGGTGCCTGGCTTGCTTTCCTCGTTATTGTGCCATTTATAGGCGACGTGATTATTGTCGTTTTTGGATTAATGCGTTCAAATTTCCTTATCGTATCTATCTCTATGACTATAGGTAAATTACTTAAATATGTAGTTTGGATGTATGCCTCTTTAGGTGTAATACACCTATTTAACTAAAAGAGTACCTCTCAGCATCTCTCTTTTACCCGGAGGGCCGGGGATACGTTCCATAGTTAATCCCGCATCGCGGAAACCTCTTCTCACTATTCCCTTTGCGCAATATGTAGTCAATACAGCGCCATTATTCATTACTCCTGCAATCTTGTTGTATATACCGTCATTCCACATTTCAGGCTGCTTCTCGGGAGCGAAGGCATCATAATAAACTACATCAAAACAACCGTCCACCTTATCCGTCACAAGGTTAAGTTTGCGTTTTTCAATAGTAAACGTATCTGTTATTCGTACGGCTTTATTCCATTCCGCATTATGAATATCCTTAAAGAAACCGGCATTTTCAGGAGATATAAGTTCGGGATAATTAAGTGATTCTGTACATTCTTTATCTAATGGATAAAGTTCAAGAGTTACATAGTGTACCTTTATCTTCTCATCAGCGCACTTTAGCATTGTAAGAAATGCATTTAGCCCCGTACCAAATCCAACCTCAAGTATATTTACTGATCGGGCAGTATCTGCTTCAGAACCATTAATACAGTTATCCGCATCGTTGCTTTTTACATAATGCATAAACGCGGCATTAATATATACATGATCAGCCTCAATAAAGGCACCGTTGGTAGAGTGATAATGCTCATCAATCTCCGGTATATATAATGTGACGGAACCATCCGAGGTAACTTCTGTTTCTCTTTTAAAATCTTTCATATCGCAAAATTAACTAATCCGGCGGATATGATATTTAAATCAAATATTAATTCTTTTCAAAGCGGACTCTAATGAGGTACATTCAAAAGAAAAACCGTATAAAAGCAGATTGGCAGGTACCACTCTCTGCTGTTTTATAAATATCTGAGATCTTTCTCCGATCAACATCTTTAGTAAACTATCAGGAATAGTTATCTCATACCACGCCCTATATTCTTTTTTTACCTCGTCGCAAAACTTTCCTAAAGTCATATTTTCAGGCGAGACACAATTAAACACACCCCATACCTGATTATCAATGACAAAACCGAATATGCGTATCAAATCACCAATATATATCCATGGGAAAGGGTGAGAGCGGGAACCTGTGCAAACTACGGTCTTAAACTTCAGCATCTCTCCATAAGTCTTGATCACTCCTCCTCCGCTGCCAAGCACGGTAGCAAACCGAAGTATTACACATCTCACCGAATCATCAAGCTTCTTACATTCACTTTCCCAATCCATCGCTATTCTGTTAAGCACGCTATAATCTTTCTCTATATGTGAGTTTTCCGTATTTATCTCATCTGAAGAATATATACCTACCGCGGACGTACTTATAAAGAGCTTTGGTCTATCTTCTTCATATACTGAATTAATAGCATCAATAAGGAGCGCCGTCGTATTGATGCGACTCTTATACATCAATTCGATATGAGAACGGCTCCATGACATGGATATTGGCGCGCCTGCCAGATTTATGACCACATCCGAACCGCTTATTTTCTCCTTTAGTATATTTTTATCACCTGATAATATGTCAGATTTAGATATAGAAAGCACGTCATAACCTCTTTCTTTTATATAATTGCTAAGATTAGTCCCGATAAAACCCGACATTCCACAAATTGCGACTCTCATAGACGTATGTTTTTACGTTAAAACAAATCACCGTAATTGTTAGTTCAGCACTATGCCTTTATCAGATCGGAAGAGCACACGTCTGAACTCCAGTCACCGCTCATTATCT
>CAMTOT010000115.1 GCA_947074165.1 uncultured Bacteroidales bacterium | reverse complement strand
CGCTATACCCCACCGACGCTACTTCGGGATTGGTATATACGACTGACGGTACAGCATCATAACGCATTCTGTCGTCGTTACCCAATATATTGTTTACCGCTACCTCACCCTCTCTTTCCGCTGTATGAGCCAACATAGAGAATCCTGTCACATCACCGCACGCATATAATCCAGGCACAGATGTTTGCATTCTGTCGTTTATCTTTATTCTTTTATTTTCAAAATCAGGATTGAGGTTTTCTAATCCAAAACCGGTTAGATTAGGCTTTCTTCCTGTAGCAATGAGCAGTTTATCAAAATCATATTCTCCATCTGAAGTTCTCACTCGGTTCTTTTCAATCTCAAGTACCTTTGTCGCCAACCGGAATTCTATTCCTCTTTTTGTATACTCCTCCCTAAGCGCAGTTGATATATCGGAATCCATCCCGCCGAGTATCTCATCAATCATCTCAATAACAATGACTTTAGACCCCATAGAATTAAAAAAAGAGGCAAACTCCATTCCTATCACACCAGCACCTATTATGATAAGTTTAGCCGGGATCTCTTTTGAATTGAGAGCATCTGCCGAGCTCCATATTTCGGCAGCTTCAATACCGGGCAAAGAGGGAATAAAAACAGAAGAACCGGTGGCAAGTATAATATTATAAGCTTTATACTCTTCATTATCCGCTAAAATATTAAACACTTCCGTTTTATGTCTAATATATGCCTCTGCGTTTACGACCGTCACTCCGGCATCCTTAAGACGATAACGAATTCCTGCATTAAGTTTTCTTATTATTTTATTTTTACGCGCTATAATCTTCGACATATCAAAACTTACGTCCGAAGCGCTTACTCCATATTTGGCAGAGTCAAGCGAATGTTCATAAATCTTGGCTGAATGAAGTAAAGCTTTAGTTGGGATACAACCCTCATTAAGGCAAACACCGCCAAGAGAGTTCTTTTCAAATAAAATTACAGACAGACCTGCCTTAGCCGCTTTCTCGGCAGCGACATATCCCGCAGGTCCTCCACCGATAATTGCAAGATTATAACTCATGGTAAAAAAGATTAGATTAGCTTGATTTATTTATTATCAAGAACAACGATCAGATGATTTTGACGTTTAAGTTCTTTAATAAAAATATCTGTGTTTTCAGGAGAAATCGTTCTGGTTGCATTGTTTTTAGATACAATCTGAATCCTGTCGCAAGAAAGAGCGTAAGCAAATGCGCATGATGTAACGTATCTGACCTCTTTAATATCATCAGTCTTAATTGAATATGTAGGGAAGAATCCGCACTTCACAATAAGATATCCTTCCGTGGAAATAATATACTCTGTTTTCAGCAGCGCTTCCATGCCAAAGAGCAATACAAGCAGGGTCGTAATAGCGGCAATGATATGATGATGCCAGAAACAATAAAACAATATTATCACTACAATCCATATAAATGCGTGATAAAATTTATCTACTCTCGATCTGAATGTTCTAATCATAAGTAATCAATTTTATGCAAGTTAGTAAATTAATCAAATAAATTTTGTGAATAAATTTAAAACTAAACAATATAAATGAACGCTTTTTTGCAAATTTGCACAAATAATAGAAAAAAGCAACCAAATAAATCACTATGGAACGTAAATATGATTTCCTGGTTATAGGTTCCGGAATTGCCGGTATGAGCTTCGCTTTAAAAGTCGCTCATAAAGGAAAAGTCGCATTAATATGCAAAACAACACTTGAAGAAGCAAATACTTTTTTCGCTCAGGGAGGAGTATCTTCGGTCACCAATCTCCTGGTTGACAGCTTCGAAAAACATATAGAAGACACAATGATTGCCGGCGACTATCTGAGTGATATCACCGCAGTAGAAAAGGTTGTAAAAGAAGCGCCTTCTCAAATCAACGAGCTTGTAAACTGGGGTGTAGAATTTGATAAAAATGACGAAGGAAACTACGATCTTCATCGCGAAGGCGGACACTCAGAGTTCCGTATATTGCACCATAAAGACAATACCGGAGCAGAAATACAGGAAAGTCTGATTAGGGCAATAAAGAAACATAAAAACATCGAGGTATTTGAAAATCATTTTGCTATAGAGATACTAACTCAACATCATCTTGGCGTAAATGTAACTCGACAGACACCGGATATAGTATGTTACGGTGCTTATGTGCTAAATCAGAAAACCGGAGCAATCGATACATTCCTCTCTAAAGTAACCCTTATGGCCACCGGCGGTGTAGGTTCCGTATATCAGACTACTACAAATCCAATAGTAGCTACCGGCGATGGAATCGCAATGGTATACCGGGCTAAAGGTACAGTCAAAGATATGGAGTTTGTTCAATTTCATCCTACAGCTCTTTTCAATCCGGGAGACCGTCCTTCGTTTCTTATCACGGAAGCGATGCGTGGTTACGGCGGCATCTTAAAAACTACTGATGGAAAAGAGTTTATGCATAAATATGATGAACGACTTTCGCTTGCACCAAGAGATATTGTAGCGCGCGCCATAGATAATGAGATGAAAACTCGTGGCGACGATCATGTGTTTCTTGATGTTACACATAAAGATCCGGAAGAAACAAAAAAGCATTTTCCTAATATATACGCTAAATGTCTTAGCCTCGGTATAGATATCACAAAAGATTATATACCGGTGGCTCCTGCGGCACATTATCTTTGCGGAGGAATACTTGTTGATACAAACGCATTATCATCAATAGACCGATTATACGCAGTTGGCGAGTGTTCATGTACAGGCCTTCACGGAGGTAACCGTCTGGCATCAAACTCTCTTATTGAAGCTGTTGTATATGCAGACGCTGCCGCAAAACACACTCTTTCCAGAATAGATTATCTCGAATATCAGAATAATATCCCGGTGTGGAATGATGAAGGTACAGAATATAACGAAGAGATGATACTTATAAACCAAAGCAGCAAGGAGGTGAATCAGATTATGAGCAGCTATGTCGGTATAGTACGCTCTGATCTGCGACTAAAACGGGCTTGGGTACGTCTCGATCTTATTTATGAAGAGACAGAGTCGCTTTTTCAACGTTCAAAGGTATCACGTGAAATATGTGAACTTCGTAATATAATTAATACAGGATATCTAATTATGCGTCAGGCTTTAGAAAGAAAAGAGAGTCGCGGATTACACTACTCTATTGATTATCCTCATAAATAATCATTAAAAAACATGTGTGGGAAAGGAAATTTACCGTTTGGTAATTACCTTTCCCACACATATTTTTATCATTTTTTACAACACTAATCTACCAATTGAGATAGTGATGATGATTTTACCGGTTTAAGATTACCCATACTTAAATCAAGTACAGACCTGACAAGCTCTGTTTCTTCTGGCACACCTGTTATTACTGCTTTAACTTCACCCTGAGGAGATAAAACTATTGTAACGACATCGCCTTTCATATCTTCTTTGTCTGATATTCCAAACAGAGTATAAGCAGCGCTCTCACTCATATCGTTAATATTAAACTCATAGACCTTTATGCTGTTGTCCATCTTTTTATTAAGATCATTTACAACAGTCATTGTTTCTTTTAGTTCCTTATTCTTTTTAGTATAAAATACCGCTATTTGAGATTCTCGATTTACAATACCATTTACCACAGAAGAATAACTTTTGGTCGGAAGCGCATTCAGAAGAGACTCCGCATTAAAATCATCATTGAGAACACCACTTACAAAATCACCTTTATGCGCAAATACTAACACGATAGGCAACCAGGCATAATCAAGTTTAAAGTCTTTACGTATAGAGTCATTTTCTGCCGAATCCTTATTCATCATAAATACCATTGGCGCACCATATTGTGTAGGCGAAAGCGAAAGAGAATCAATTGCCTTAAGAGTCTTTTGATAAAGTTCTGCACCACTATTTTCGGCAGAACCTACAATAACCAAAGCTATACGATTGCCGTCTGAAGCTATTTTTAAATTTTCGGATAATTTCTGAGCCCGAAGGTTATTCAGTTGACCAAGCAACATACACAGAATAATAATAAATCTCAGATATTTCATACTGTTTGAGTTAGTTATGGAACGTAATAATATAAATATTTAGATTTATAACATCATCTGAATATATATAGTTTTTACAAATTTACAATTATTTGGAAAGCAGTTTAATACCAAAACGACAAAACAGGCATTTCTTCTTATCACAATATTCTTTTTGAAGCTGGATTAGTCCCTGTGTGTCAAAACAGCTTTTAGAATATATGCCGGCATCCTGCCAGTTGCGTATAATCCGGTTATTTTCAGGAGGTATATTTTCCGCCATATCCATAGCCCTTTCTTTGAGTTTTTCATCACCAATAAAATTTCCATAAGAGAGAAGAAATGGTATTACTGTATTTAAGATTATGGTATCTACAGTAGCAAATCCGAGTGCTTTAATTTTTTCGGGTGATACATCTTCAAAACGATAGTGAGTATCCCAAAAAGAATTTAGTTCAACACGAAACAAATTACGTAGACCGCTAAGAGAATCTGTATCTAAAATCGCTGATACAATATCGGAATTCTTTTGTATAAAAGAGGCAAGAGCAGCTATGCGGATTTGTGGAAAAGCAGAGGGGCGAAGCCTGAAAAGATGCCAGTTATTGATAGATATAGGAACAAGGCGAAATTTATCTGTAAGAAAATTGTATTCTCTTTTTAATAGTTGATAGTATGGATGCTGTGTAAAAGAACACTTATCGTCATAACTTAAGAAACCGGCCTGACCTAAAAAGAATGCTTCTGTCTGTAACGGCGAATCAATATGCTTTAAAAGAAAATTATAAGGTATTGAGCGCGCCAAACGCTCAAAAGGATCACTGTTAATGCCGGTTCCGAAATTGCGTGACAACAAAACAAAGAGAGCCTGTCTCCAATCACCCAGATACCTGTCCTTAAGATTTTTAATTCTATTAGCTTTTTCTATTATACGCTCCATTGATAATGCTGTGACCCAATCTCTAATCATTATATTATCAAGCTCGGAAAGACGAAATCCGCATGGTATTTCATCTCCTCTCTGACGAATGAGAAAATCATAATTATTGAGAATATCTTTAGAAACAGGTATAACATATTGCAATATCTTCTCACCATTGGTACGGTATATCTCAGAATCATGCTTCATAACCACATTAAGTATTACACTATCATAGTTCTTATCTTTATGATGATTATGACGGTACCAGTCGGATGATGACTGATGTATTTCTACATTACCGGCCCAGGTCGTATTGGCAATATTTATCTTGGCATTGAAGAAGTCAGGGCCGGAATTAAAATTTCTCAAACCTGCGTCAATAACCTCAAACGGAGTACCGTCTGTCAGGCACATATCAGATGAAAGATACTTACCGGAGCTCCACAGATGATATAAAAGTTGTTCCATCAGGCATATATTAAGGTTTTAAACTGATTATTATATGATTAATTCAAAATGATTATCTTTGTTGGTAATAAAAAATAACAGTTTACTAAAAAATACAAGATATTAATATGAAAATCGCTTTAATCGGTTACGGTAAAATGGGTCATATTATCGAACGTATCGCTCGTGAGAGAGGTCACGAAATAGTTGCGATAATAGATGTAAACAATCAGGAAGAATTCAACTCCGAAGCTTTTAAAAGTGCAGACGCAGCTATTGAGTTCTCTATGCCTTCAGCAGCTATGGACAACTATCGCCGCTGTTTTGAAGCCAACGTACCGGTAATAGCAGGTACAACAGGATGGCTTGAGAATATGCCACAGATAAAAGAGATTTGTAAAGATGGCGCACAGACATTCTTTTACGCGTCTAATTATAGTATCGGTGTTAATATCTTTTTCGCTCTAAATAAGTATCTTGCCAAAATAATGAACAACTACCCTGCTTATAATGTTCGCATGGAGGAAGTTCACCATATCCATAAACTTGACGCCCCAAGTGGCACTGCGATAACCCTTGCTGAAGGAATCTTAGAAAATATTGATTCTAAAGATAAATGGATAGAAGGTGTTGAGCCTGCGGCAAATGAATTAGGCATAACGGCGTTCAGAAGAGATGAAGTTCCGGGTATTCATACTGTAATATATGAATCTGACGTTGATTTTATTTCTATGACTCACGACGCTAAAAGCAGAGAAGGATTCGCACTTGGCGCAGTAGTGGCAGCAGAGTTTATAAAAGGAAAAAAAGGATTCTTCACTATGGATGATCTTATGAAATTGTAATCCGCCTGAAACGTATTATTTAAGTAATAAACCTGTAATTAATTTTATATGGAACAGGAAAATAAAGAAATTGAAAGAGGATTTAAAAGAAAGATGACCCGCTCGGAGTTAATTAAGTGCATCATATTCTCCCTTCTTTACGTATTATTCATTCTATGGGTAGGATCACCGCTTTGGCTGTTGCTTTTACCTCTTATTATTGATGTATATTATACAAAATTTATTCCCTGGACTTGGTGGAAGAAAAGTAAAAACCCTGTAGTACGAACAGTTATGGGGTGGGTAGACGCAATTCTTTTTGCTCTTGTAGCAGTGTATTTTATCAATACATTCTTTTTCCAAAACTATCAGATTCCTACCTCTTCTCTTGAAAAATCGCTTCTTGTCGGCGATTATCTGCTTGTTAGCAAAATGAGCTACGGTTCGCGTGTACCTAATACTCCGCTTTCTTTTCCTCTTGCACAGCATACGCTTCCGATATTGAATACAAAATCATATATCAACTGGCCTCAGTGGGGATATAAACGCCTGAAAGGTTTTGGTAATGTTGAAAGATATGACATAGTCGTATTTAATTTTCCTGCCGGGGATACAGTGACAACAAAAATTGCCAATCCGGATTATTATACCTCAGTATACTACGCCCGCAACGGAAGAAAAACTATTGAGCGTCAGCCGGAAATATATGGTGATATTGTTTATCGTCCTGTTGACAGACGCGAAAATTATGTAAAACGCACTGTTGGTTTGCCGGGAGATACGCTGCAGATAATTGAGAATACTGTATTTATTGACGGTAAACCTCTTAAAGCTCCTGAGATGGCTCAACAAAACTATTTTATAGAGACCAACGGAACACGTTTCGGACAAAGAAACTGGGAAGAACTTGGAGTAAGTAATGATGATGTAGAGGCATCAGAAACAAATCCGAATCAACTTATTAACGTAGGTGGTACTCCTATGCAGTTTCTTGAGTATCTTGGTTTTGAAAAAAATGAAAACGGCACATTCAACCCAATCTATCATGTACCTCTTACGGCACAGATGCTTGATAAGGTTAAGAATATGTCTATCGTTAAGAATGTAATAATTGAACCCGGTTTTTATGGCGGTCCGGCTTATCCTTACGGATATAAAGACGGAGAGTGGAATAAATCGAACTATGGTCCGATATGGATTCCTAAAAAAGGAGAGACTATCGAACTTAATGAAGATACTTACGCGCTTTACGAAAGAGCGATACGTAATTATGAAGGTAATACTCTGGAGCATAAAAACGGTAAATATTATATTAACGGAGAAGCTGCTGATAAATATACTTTCAAAATGGATTATTACTGGATGATGGGTGATAACAGAGATAAGTCGGCAGACTCTCGTTCATGGGGTTTTGTTCCAGAAGATCACATTGTCGGTTCTCCCCTATTCGTATGGTTATCTATTAATAAAGATAAATCCGGACTCTCGGCTATCAGACTTGACCGTCTGTTTAAATGCGCTAAATCAAATAATCTCGAAAAGGAATAAGCATAATATATGAGCGATACTAAACGATGCGCCGTACTTACATCGGCTTTTCTGGCGCCAATAGAGTATTATGCCAAACTATTTCATTATGACAATATCGTTATTGAGGCATCTGATAATTATGTAAAACAGACTTATCGTAACCGTTGTTTTATAGGAGCAGCCAATGACAGATTACCTCTTTCGATACCTGTTATAAAAAATGAGAGTGAAAAATGTCAGACTAAAGATATAAGAATATCAGATCATGGCAACTGGAGACATCAGCATTGGTATGCCATAGAAAGTACTTATAACAATAGTCCTTTTTTTGAATATTACGAAGATGAGATAAAGCCATTCTTTCAGAAAGAGTATGATAATCTGTTTGAATATAATGAGGAGTTACGTAAACTTATTTGTTCACTTATAGGATTTACACCTAAAGTCACATATTCAAAGGAATATTTCTCTAAAGATGAGATTGAAGGTGGCGATATAAAAATGAAGGAATGTTATTTTGATGATTCGTCGGTTAATATAAAATGTACTGATTTCAGAGAGATAATACATCCGAAAAAAAATTATATTCTACTTGATCCGGAGTTTGGAGACATTCCTTATTACCAACTCTTTGATCAGAGATGGGGCTTCAGACCAAACCTAAGTATTATAGATTTATTGTTCAATATGGGACCTGAGTCAATACTTATATTGAGAGACTCGATAAAAGGAATAATATAAAATAAGGGATAATATAGAATAAGGGACTGTCTAACAAGTTTAGTCAGTCTCTTTTTTTATGCAAAAAAATGGATGATCCGT